>JANOTI010000001.1:0-34159 GCA_031416255.1 Sphingomonadales bacterium
GGTAAACTCTGTACTTGTAGCGCCAAATACCGGATGCCTTCGTATCAGCCGCCCGCAGACAGTTTCTGCAACGGTCGATGCTGCGATTGATGAGGTCGGTGCGCCGCTTTTCCGTTCGATGGTGATGCAGTGCGGTGCGACACCGTTTCTGGGTGCCAATGGCGTAACAAATACCGACGTACAGACATTGTTTGGTAGCGGAACCAACAATAACAACAGCGCCTTTACCCCAACTTTAAGCGGCACGTTCATCAACGGAACCGGCGAAACTGGCGTAACAGCGTTTGACGCAGCTACACTCAATGCGTTCTTTGATACCAAAACCTACATTGGCGCGGTCCAGAATGCTGCGGACACTTGGTATGCTGGTTGGACGTGCAACAGCGCGACGGCAAACTTTGGCACGAGCAGCAGCGCCTGCACATCGCTGCCAACTACCTAAGTCGTATGACCTGATGGGTGGAGCGCGGCGTCAAAAGCCGCTCTCCACCCTCACTATTATTCCAAGGAATTGTAAAATGCTTAAGCCTCTGGCTCCAGCGACGCTCCTCTTACTCTCCACCGCTTTGATTGCTCCGACCGCCGTATTCGCGCAGGACGTTGCAGCAGACGAAGCTTCCGTCGAAGCGACCGACGATACCGCTGCTGCCGAACAGGGCGCCGGTGAAGCGGTCTATGATCCAGCGGAAGAGGCAGCCGAGGGCGAAGCCGTTGATATCTCCATCCCCGGAGGCGAAGGCATTATCGTGCGCGGTTCGCGTGTGCGCAACTTGGAGAAATCGGCTCCGCAAGTGGTCTCTGTATTGTCGAGCGCCGACATCGCGCGCACGGGTGAGGGTGATATTGCCGGTGCGTTGCAACGCGTGACGGGTTTGAGCGTTGTTGGCGGCGGCTATGTTTATGTTCGCGGCCTTGGTGATCGTTATTCGCTGGACTTGCTGAACGGCTCGCCATTGCCGAGCCCCGAGCCATTGAAGCGTGTGGTTCCGCTTGATCTGTTCCCGACTGCAGTGATCGCATCGTCGTTGGTGCAAAAATCCTATTCGGCAAACTTCCCCGGCGAATTTGGCGGCGGTGTCATCAACCTGACGACTAAAGCAATCCCGACCGAGTCTTTCCTGACCGTGGGTGGTAGCATCAGCGGCAACACCGAAACGACAAACCAGCTTGGCTATACGCATTTTGGCAGCTCGCTCGACTGGAGCGGTTATGACAACGGCAACCGCGATTTGCCACCAGCGCTTTCAGCATTTCTGGCCAGCGGCGACCGTCTGAGCACAGGCCTTGTCAACACGCAGGCGATTGCGGGCGAATTGGTCAACGGCCGGACCTCGGTTATCCAGCGTAACAAGCACCTGCCGGCCAATGGTTCATTCAGCCTGACGGGCGGCACGAGCGTTGATACTAGCGACAGTGCGACCTTTGGCGTCATTGCCAACTTTGGCTACAGCAACAAATGGCGGACCCGCGATACGTTGCAGCAAACGGCATCGACGCTCGACCTGTCGCAAAAAGAACTCGATTTTCAACGGGTAACAACCGACAACCGCGTTGTTGTGAACGGCCTGATTGGCTTTGGTCTGGAGGCTGGCGATCAAAAGCTGCGCTGGACCAACTTGTATATCCGCGACACGTTGAAACAATCGCGCCTCGGTGTAGGCACGCGGCAAGCCACGTCTCCCGTTGCGACGTTGATGCAGCAGGATACGGCTTGGTACGAACGCCAGCTGTTCAGCACGCAAATGGTTGGCGAGTTTAAGCTTTCGCCTGATGTGAACCTCAACGTTCGCATCGGCTATGCGAACTCGCAACGCGAAGCACCCGGCGAGTTTAGCTATGAATATTTCCGCAGCAACGATGCGGCTGATCCATTCGGCGCACAGTTTATAAACCGGCTAAACAACGGCCAGCGCGGTAGCGCAGAGGTTAGCTATTCCGACCTGAACGAAGATCTCTATTCGGGCGGCGTTGACTTGACGTATAAGCCATCGGACACCTTGTCCGCAACAATCGGCTATAACTACAACGATACTGCGCGCCGCGTTGAACGCCGCGACTTTTCGTTTATCGCACCTACAACTTTCCCGAACGCGGTAGCTTTGTTCCGTCCGGACTTTTTGTTGCAACCCGATGTGATCAATTTTTATGGGATCAATCTGGTCGATACTAACGAAGCGAACCCGGTGTTTGATGCGCGGTTGATCAACAACGCAGCGTATGGCCAAATTCAGGCGTATTTGACCGAACAGCTTAGCCTGAATATCGGTGTACGTTACGAGGCAGCGGAACAGACTGTTGAACCTGTTCAGGTCTTTACGATCCCGACAGCATCGCTTGCATCCACTGCGCTTAGCCGCAATTACTGGTTGCCCGGTGCGACGCTGACATGGGAGCTGGCACCGCAGATGCAGTTCCGTCTCAGCGCATCGAAGACAATCGCTCGCCCGCAATTCCGTGAACTAATTTTCCAATCCTTCTACGATCCCGACAGCAACCGCCAATATCGCGGCAACCCGTTGTTGACCGATAGCCAGCTGTACAATGCCGAGGCGCGCTATGAATGGTATTTTGACCGTGACCAGCGGATCACAGTTGCAGGCTTTTTCAAGCGGCTGAAAAACCCCATCGAGGCGTTTTCCAGCTTTGAAGACAACTCGGTCATCACCAGCTTTGCTAACGCACCCGAAGCGGATCTTTACGGTGCAGAGCTTGAGCTGCAGAAGTATTTCGACCTTGGCAATGATGGCGGTACTGGATTTTTCGGTACGCGCCGTGCGGTCGTTATCGCAAACTACACGTACACATCGTCCAAAATCAGCGTCGGCGTTAACGACCCCGTCGCAGTTTTTGCCTCTGCAGCGAATAAAGCGACCGACTTTTTCGTTAATGGCACGCCGTTGACTGGACAGAGCGACCATCTGGTTAATCTGCAACTCGGGTTGGAAAATACCGAAAGCCTGTCGCAGCAGACTTTGCTTTTGACTTATGCCAGTGACCGCGTGACCAGCCGCGGTGCCGGTGGCCAGCCTGACATTCTGGAACGCCCGGGATTCCAGCTGGATTTCGTTGCCCGTCAAGGCGTTACCCTTGGCGGCAAAGAGGTCGAATTGAAGCTTGAAGTGCGCAACCTGACCAACAACAAATATCAAGAACTGCAGGAAAGCGGCGGCAACCGGATATATTACAACCTGTATAAAGAAGGCATCAGCGCTTCGTTTGGGATCGATATTACGTTTTAATCCGAGGTGTGTGGTAGTGGCTGTAACAAAACTGAAATCTAGGTATCATGGAACTGCAACATCGGCGACCTAACCAGCGTCAGATGACCTGAGTCGCTGGAGAATGTTTTGGTTGAGCTGCAATCCCGTTTTCGCCTGCTCCGCTTTCGCGGCCCTTATCGGCTTGCGCTTGGGGATTGGCTGATCGGGTTGCTTGCGGCCTTGTGCGTCACGTTGCTTGCAAATCTGTTCTGGGTCTTGGTTGGCCCCTTGGGCAGTATCGGCAATTGGAAGCCAAAACAGCCTTTGATCCTGCCGGCCTCTGCGCGGATGGCGTTGTTCGCATCGTTCGATCCCTTCAGCCGTACAACGACACAATCGGATGGCGAGATCGCCATTACGTCGCTGACTCTGAGTTTGTTTGGCACACGCGTAAATGAATTTAGCGGCAGTGGTTCTGCGATATTGGCAGGTACGGATGGTGTGCAGCAAAACTATCTTGTTGGTACTGAAGTTATGCCTGGTGTTACCTTATCGCAGGTCGCCTTTGACCATGTTGTCCTGACACGGAACGGCGTAAAAGAATTTTTGTTTATCGATCAATCGGTTCCCGCCGAAACGGTTAGTGAAACAGCCGCTACCGGAACAACCGCAGCACCTACGGCGACGGATTCGGGCGAAGTTAAGCTGAATGCTGCCACGCTTCGGGATTCAGTCAATATCTCCCCGCGTAACCAAGGCGGACGGGTTACTGGACTGATTCTCAGCGCCAAGGATGACGGGGGAATGCTGCGCAATGCAGGCCTTGCCACGGGCGATATTGTTGTGACAATCAATGGCCGCCCGGTGGGCTCGGTCCAGGACATTGCTGCGCAATTGCGCCCCGGCGCAAAACTTACTTTGGAGGTCGAACGCGGCTCTCAAAAAATCCCTATTGGCCTGAATTTGGAATGACTGTGAACCGCAAAAACCTTTTCATCGCGCTGGCAAGTGCCATGCTTTTTGTGCAGCCTTTGCATGCGCAATACTCGATCAATATGCGCGAAGCCGATGTCCGTGCCTTTGTGCAGGATGCAGCGCGCGTCACCGGCAAGACCTTTATCGTTGATAGCCGCGTGCAAACCAAAGTGTCGATTGTAACGGATCGGTCGCTGTCGCGATCCGAGTATTTCGAGGTGTTTCTGTCAACGCTGCGCGCGAACGGCCTTGTCGCTGTGCCAATGCGCAATGGCGGCTATCGCATCCAGCTTGCCGATGGGGCCGCAACGCAGCCGTCAAAGGTCAACCCGAAACAGGCCGCACCCAGCGAGTTTGTGACCGAGGTTTTCCGGTTAAAATCCATCGATGCTCCGTCTGCGGTCGAGACATTGCGTCCGCTGATAAGTAAAGAGGGTTCGATCACCGCAAACCGCAACGCCAACAGCCTGGTTGTCGCGGATTACGCCGACAACATCCGCCGCATCCGCGATCTGGTGCGGCAAATCGACCGCGATTCCGCCGCCACACAAGTCGTAGCATTGCAAAATGCTGGCGCACGCGAAATTGCCGCGGCTTTGCAGGGGCTCGCAGGGCAGGGCGTCAGCGGCGAAGGCGCTCGGCCTCCGGTGACCGTTGTCCCCATTGACAGCAGCAACGCGATTGCTTTGCGCGGCGAGCCTTCGACCGTTGCGCGCTTTGCCGCGATGGCAAAAGAGCTGGACAATAAGGCGCAGTCTGGCGCCGAAATCCGGGTGTATTGGCTGAACCATGCCAATGCCGAAACCTTGGTGCAGACGGTCCAGTCGCTGATTGCGCCGCAGGCTGGAGGAATGCAGTCGGTCGCAGATAGTGGTACAAGTGGTGCTGAGCCGAAAGCCGATGGAGCAGCGGTAACCAGTGCCCCGGCGCTTGTATCCGCCACAGCAAACGGACTGAACGGCATGGGGGGTCGCGGACCGATTATCGTTACCCGTTATGAGGGAGCCAATGCGCTAATTATCTCTGCAAATCTGGAAATGCAGCGGACTTTGGGGGAACTCATACGCCAGCTTGATACGCGGCCCGAACAGGTTCTGGTTGAGGCAATCGTCGTTGAAATCGGCACCAACGCCGCCAAACGGCTTGGCGTTCAGTTCCTTGTTGGCGGCGAAAATGCCCCGTTTGCAGCGACGAATTATTCCAACGCTGTGCCGTCGATCCTGACGATTGGTGGTGCCTACGCAGCCGAGCAGCTCTCAGAAACGACCACGACAGTCAACGGGCAAACGACCACAACCACCAACAGCAGCGCGCTTGGTAATAGCTTGCAAGAAGCAGCAGCGGCATCGGTGCTCGCAGCGACGGGCGGTTTTGGCGGCTTCGCGCTCGATATCGGCCGCAATGCTATTTTCGGCACAATCATCAACGCGGTACAGAACGATACGCAGTCGAACTTACTGGCTACACCGCACATCGTTACGCTGAACAATCAAAAGGCAAAATTCCTTGTTGGTCAAGAAGTTCCGGTCACCACCGGAGAAAAACTCTCGGCCGATTTCAACAACGCGTTTCGCACTGTTGAGCGCCAAGAAGTAGGCATCAAGCTTGAAGTCACACCGCAGGTCAACGCGCAAGGTGATGTGAAGCTGTTCTTGAAACAGGAAGTGTCCAGCGTGGCGGGCCCAGTGTCTAGCCGGTCAAGCGACCTGATCCTGAACAAGCGGCAGTTTGAAACGACGTTGACGGTGGGCGATGGCCAGATCATGGCGTTTGGCGGCTTGCTGAACGATGATGAACGCCGCACGATTGAGCGCATCCCGTTGCTCAGCGACATTCCGCTGATCGGCGAGTTGTTCAAATCAAAAAGCAAAACTCGCGCAAAAACTAATTTGATGGTGTTCATCCGCCCCACGATATTGCGAACACGCAACGATGCCGATGTCCTGACGGCACGGCGCTATGATTATGTCCGCTCGATGCAGTTAGAGCGCAACCCGGACATAGAGCCTTCGATTGATCAGCTGGTCCGTGACTATATGGGGGCAATCCCGCCGACGACCGACCAGTTGCTGCAAGGCGATTATCAAGCATCGCCGCTTGCCGATACTAGTCCTGCAAAGCCAGCAGACATCATGCCAGTCGATGTTCCGGCGTCTGACAAAATGGGCGGAGGTGCATCGTGATAATCCGCCGCGGAGATGGTGATGTGACCGAACCCTTAATTATCGATCAGGACGAAGCTGCGCCGAGCGCCAGCGTCATGCCGTCAGTCGATATCCCTTATGCTTTTGCGCGAAAGAACGGTGTCGTTCTGCGTTCGCAACAGGATGGCCGTCTGGCTGTTGCTTTACGCGCAGGCGCGGACCCGATGTCGTTGCTGGAGGTACGCCGCTATCTGGCGATGCCGTTTGATGTCGAGTTTGTCGAACAGGCGGTTTTCGACACCTATCTGGCAGAGCATTATTCGGTCGATGGATCGGCGCAGATTGTGGACGAATTTTCCGGCGAGCACGCATTGCTCGGCGATTTCCTACCCAGTGCCGAGGATCTGTTGGACAGCGCCGATGATGCGCCTGTCATCCGGCTTATCAACGGCATTATCGCAGAGGCTGTGCGTCAGGGCGCGTCTGACATCCACATTGAGCCTTATGAAACCGGGCTGGTTGTGCGGCTTCGCAACGATGGTGTGCTGGAGGAAAAGCTCCGCCTGCCGCCCAATGTCGCGCCAGTGATTGTCAGCCGCATCAAAGTGATGGCGCGGCTGGATATTGCCGAACGCCGCGTGCCGCAGGATGGCCGGATCGGGCTGACTTTGGGCGGCAAGCTGATCGACGTTCGCGTCTCCACTTTGCCTAGCCGCGCTGGTGAGCGCGTTGTGCTGCGCGTGCTGGACAAGGACAATAACGGTCTGTCGCTCGACCTGCTCGGCATGTCGGGGCAGTGCTTGGAAATCCTGACAGCGGCGCTGTCCGAACCCAATGGGATCATTCTGGTCACTGGCCCCACAGGGTCCGGCAAAACCACGACACTGTATAGCGGGCTAAAGCGCTTGAACGACGGCAGCCGCAATATCCTGACCGTTGAAGACCCGGTCGAATATGCGGTCGAGGGCATCGGGCAGACACAGGTCAACGAGAAAGTTGGTATGACTTTTGCCGCCGGTCTGCGCGCCATATTGCGGCAAGACCCCGATGTTGTGATGGTCGGCGAAATCCGTGACCGCGAAACGGCGGACATTGCGGTGCAAGCTGCGCTGACCGGGCATTTGGTGCTGACGACTGTGCATACTAACGACGCCATCGGTGCAGTCACCCGGTTGCGCGATATGAAGGTTGAGCCGTTTTTGTTGGCCTCGACATTGCGCGCGGTGATTGCCCAGCGGCTCGTGCGGCGTCTGTGCCCCGAATGCCGCGAGCCGATGCAATGCGATAGCCGGTTAAGCGCCTTGCTCGGCTTTGAAACCGGAACAGTCGTGTTTCAGGCGCATGGCTGCGACGTGTGCAAACAGACAGGCTATCAAGGCCGGATCGGCGTGTTCGAAGCAGTGCGCGTCGATGATACCATCCGCAAGATTATCAACGCAGGCGGCGACGAAGCGGTGCTGGCGCAGCACGCCTTTATGCACAGCCCCAACCTCGCCTCCGCAGCGCGTAAGCTGGTGCGCAGCGGTGAGACGTCACCCGAAGAAGCCATCCGCATTTCGCGCAGCGAAAGCACTGTCGATGCCTAAATACGCCTATCGCGCGATCGATACCGATGGCCGCGAACGGCTGGGCAGCATTTCGGCGGCCAATGATGATTTGGCGCGCATCCGGTTAAAAGGCATGCGGCTGTATGTCGTCAGTGTTGAGGAAAATGCCGCGCCCTCGGCCTTTGCCACCGCGATCACTTTGCCGACGCGGCGACGGCTCGGCAGCAAACAGCTAACCTTGTTCACGCGGCAAATGGCGTCGTTGATCGAAGTCAGCCCGCTAGAGGAAACATTGCGCAATCTGGCGAGGCAGAGCGAGAAAAATACCGTCCGTGAGATTTTAGGCAACGTCCATATCGGCGTGATGGAAGGGCAGCGTTTCTCCGAAGCGCTCGCGCGCGAACCCGCCAGCTTCCCGCCGCTCTATCGCGCGATGATCGCGGCGGGCGAAGGCGCAGGCACATTGCCGCTGATTGCGGGTCGGCTGGCCGATCTGTTGGAACGGCAAGCAAAGATGCGCGGCAAGCTGATAGGTGCGCTTGCTTATCCCTGCATATTGGCAGTGGTTGCGATGCTGGTGGTCACCGGATTGATGGTGGCGGTGGTTCCGCGCGTGGTTGAACAGTTTGATAATGCACAACAGCAGCTGCCGTTTATTACGCGCCTCGTCATCGGCATCTCTGCGTTTCTGGCGAGTTATTGGTGGCTGATCTTGATCGTCATCAGCGTTGCCGCAATCGCCTTTTGGCAAGGGCTGCGTGTCCCATCATTCCGGCTGGCAGTTGACCGCACGATATTGCGGCTGCCGCTGATCGGCCGCTTGCTGCGCGATCTGCACGCGGCACGCATGGCGCGCACTTTGGCAACGATGGTCGCCAGCCGCTTGCCACTGCTAGAGGGGCTGACGCTGACAGGGAAAACCATCCGTAACCGTGTGCTGGCGAATGCCAATGACGACATTGTCGAACGCGTGCGCACAGGCGGCAGCTTATCAGGCGCCATGCAGGCTGTCGGCGTGTTTCCGCCGTTGCTGGTGTATCTTGCGGCGAGTGGTGAAAGCGCGGGGCGGCTTGATACGATGCTGGCGCGCGCAGCGGATTATCTTGAACAGGAATTCGACACCTTCACCACATCGGCGCTGGCATTGTTGGAGCCTGCGATCATCGTCATCATGGGCGGAATGGTCGCGGTCATCATCCTTGCGATCCTTTTGCCCATATTGCAGCTTCAGAACCTGACAGGACTGTAACCATGTTAAAACTCATCCGCTTTCTCTTTTCTGATTTGCGTTTTCCAGACGCCAAATACCGCCGCAAGAAACCCGGTAAAATCCAGAACGGATTTACCCTTGTCGAATTGATGGTGGTGATTTTCATCGTTGGGTTGCTGGCGACGGTCGTCGTCATCAATGTGCTGCCCAGCCAAAGCAAAGCGATGGTGCAAAAAGCAAAGGCCGATATCGCGATTTTGTCGCAAGCCTTGGAAACGTACCGGCTCGATAATCTGACCTATCCCGACAGTGGCCAAGGGCTGACCGCATTGGTGACGCCTCCGGTCGGAGCGCCCGACGCACGGACCGAAGGCTATATCAAGAAGCTGCCTAACGATCCCTGGGGACGACCGTATCAATATACTCTGCCGGGAAAGAACAGTGCGTTTGATATCTACTCGCTGGGTGCCGATGGTGCGCCGGGCGGGCAGGACGATAATGCCGATATCTATGCCGAATGATGTGAAGCTCACCAAAAACGGCTTTACGATGGTCGAGTTGATGGTTGTCCTGTTTGTGATCGGCTTGTCAGCATCGGCGGTTGTCATGACGGTGGGCGCTGCGTCGCGTAATGCGGGCAGTCAGGCGGAGCAATTTGCGATGCGGATCGCGGCGTTGCGCGACCGCGCGGTAGTGGAATCGCGCCCGCTGGCCTTTTGGGTGCGACCATCGGGCTATGGCTTTGAAAGCCGCGACGGTAAAACGTGGCGCGCAATGGATACCAAGCCGTTCACGACGACCGACTGGCGCGCGCCCTTAGCGGCGAACGTGCAGGGCGGGCGGATGGTTCGGGTTGCGTTCGATGCCAATGGTATTCCGTCGGCTCCTGTTGATGTCCTGCTGACCGGCGGACAAAATCCGTTGCGCGTCACGCTGGATGAAACGGGGGACATCGATGTCTCGCGCTAATGGTTTCACCTTGATCGAGATGCTGGTGGCGTTGTCGGTGTTTAGCCTCGCAGCGCTCGCGATGGTGAACCTGCAAGGCTATTCGATCCGCACCGCAGCGACGCTTTCGGACGCTGCTCTTGCGTCGCAAGTTGCGCAAAACCTTGCGGTCGAACGGTTGTCGGCGCCCTTTGCCCCTGCGATTGGCAGCGAAGAGGGCGAAGTTGAAAATGGCGGTCGGCGCTGGTTCTGGAAAGTCGTCACTGAAAAGACCGAGGACAACCGGCTGGTCACGATTGATATCGCTGTGTCTGGCAGTGGTGCAGCTTCAGGCCGACAAGCAAAGCTCTCGACCGCGAGACTGGTTGAACGATGAACGGCCATATCAAGGCAAAGGAACGCGGTTTTACGATGGTCGAGATGCTGGTCGCTTTGGCGATCTTCTCGATGATCTCGGTCGCGGGCGTGGCGTTGCTGCAATCCGCAGCCAGCAGCCAGCTGGTCGTTAAAGAACGGCTGTCGGATTTGAGCGATAGCGCACGGGCCATTGCTCTGATGGAAAGCGATTTGGCGCAAGCGATTGCCCGCCCTGTAAGGACTACGGTGGCAACCACCACCCCGGCGTTCTCAGCAAATGGTTTGGGGGTCGCTGGACAAATCTTTGCGCTAACCCGCGCCGGGCAAGCCAACCTCGACGATGCGCCAAAGCCGGAATTGCAGCATGTCGCTTATGCGTTGGAAAACGGCGCGCTGAAACGGATTAGCTGGTCGATGCTGGATGGCGGCAAAGCTCAGCCGACGATTTTACTGAAGGATGTGAAGGCAGCGACGGTCCGGTTCCGCGATGCAGAGGGCAATTGGCGGTCCGATTGGGATGCGAGCGATCCGCTGGCTTTGCCGCGCGCGCTGGAGCTGGAATTGACGCAAAACCGCGCAGCGCAGGTGCGCTTACTTTTTCTGGTCGGCACTGGTGGAGCAAAAGCACCGGTCAAGGAAGGGGAGGGTGGCGATGAACCCCCAACCTAATATCCCGGCCTCAGAACGCGGCGCTGCTTTGCTGTCGATCCTGTTGCTGGTGGCAATCCTTTCGGTGATTGCCGCGACAACGCTAGACCGCGTGATCCTCTCGACCAAATTGTCCGGCAATGGTCAAGCGATGCGTCAGGCGCGCTTGCTGGCCTATGCAGCCGAAGACATCGCTTTGGCGCGTCTCGCCGATCTGCGCGCTGCGGACGCCGCGCAAACGACGATGGCAGGCGGCTGGCTGGGCACGCCGCGCCGCTTTCAATTGCCCGGCGGTACGATCAGCGCGACGGTGCACGACAGCGGCAATTGTTTTAATTTGAACAGTCTGGTGCAAGACAGCGAAGGCGGTCTCGCTATCAACCCGATTGGCCGCGACCAGTTCGTATCGCTGATGTCTGCACTGTCGATTCCCGAAAACAGCGCGCAGCCCATTGCCGCAGCGGCAGTCGATTGGGCGGACAGCGACAGCAGCGCGCAACCTAGCGGTGCCGAGGACAGCGACTATCTGGGCAGCGCCCAAAACCATCTAGCCGCAAACCGGCTTTTTGCGCACAAAAGCGAACTGCGCAGCGTGAAGAATGTAACACCCGCGATTTACGCCAAGCTATCGCCGTTTCTGTGCGCCTTGCCTATAGCCAGCCTGTCGCCGCTGAACCCCAACACATTGTTGCCCGAACAGGCGCCGTTGCTTGCGATGCTGCATCCGTCGGGCGCCATGACGATCAACACCGCACGCTCTATATTGGCAAAACGGTCCAGCGGTGGCTATGGCAGCGTGCTACGGTTCTGGGAAAGCCTTGGTGCGCAAAGTGCAAAGCCAGTCCAAGCCGTGCAGGATCAGGTGAAAATGACCAGCAACTGGTTCAGGCTTGATCTGGCGGTAACGAGTGGGGATATCGAATTGCGCGAAACGGCGCTGATCGCAGCTGAGGTGGCACCGCCAAAGATCGTCTGGCGCAGCTGGGGCGAGGCGGAATGACGAGTGCCTCAACCCTAGTCACGACTTTGCCATTGGTCGATGACGACGATCCGTTTTGCTGGATCATCGGTGCCGATGACGCTGTGCAGCAGCGCCCTCTTTCGACGCTGTCAGACGTTTTTGAACCGTCCGAACTCGAAGCTATGCCGATGGTTGTCCTGATGCCCGCCGACCGCGCGACCTATTGCCGCGCTGAACCACGCGGATTGGAACCGCAGCAGGAAATCGCTGTCGCCCGCATTGATGCGCAGGAAAAAGCCATCGGCGCTGTGCAAGCTGCGGCCTCGCTTGACGCCGACGGCAGGCTGATGACCGCCACAGTCGATAGCGCCTACTTGATAAACCTTGTGCAGCGGTTTTGGGACGTGGGACTAAACCCTGTTGCGATTGTGCCAATCGGGGCAGCGCTGAAGCCTGTTGGTGCAGAGGTGGTGCGGTCCAGCATCAATGGCCATACGACGCTCCACGCTGCGGATATCTGCTGTGCCGACGAACCCGGATTGGCGGCAGCGTTTTTTGGCGATGCGGACATCCGAACGGCTGAGGAGCCTGAGATTGCGGCTGCTCTCGTTGCGATAGCCATGGCTCCGGTCCCCAATTTCCTCGATGGCTTGTCGATCCGCAAAAAGCAGCCGCCGATTTTGACGGAGCTGCAAAAGCTGTGGGCAAAGCGTTTGCTGTTGCTCGCCGTCGCGTTGTTCTTGACAGGATCGGTCGTCTATTATGCGAGGCTGCACTGGGCGATTTATAGTGAGGATCAGGCTGCTCTCGCCTTGGCGCAATCAGTCGCTCCCACCGTTACCGATGTAATGCAGGCGGAGGCGGCGGTGAATGCGGCTATCGCGCGCAAAGGCATTGAGCGGGCAAAGCCTGTCATGCTGCTCGCCATCGTCTGGCAATCGATGCGAACCAGCGACAATCTGGCTTTAACTGACGCGACCCTTGGCGATGACGGCTTGCTAAAAGCGACGCTTTCTGCTCCCGATACTGAAAGCATCAACGCCGCTTTGCTGTCGATAGAGCGCGCAGGGTATCAAATTACCGCCACCCCGCGCCGCGACCAAAGCGGTACGATATTGGCTGACCTGACATTGAGGGCGCCATGATCGAACAGTTCAAAATCTGGTTTTCGGGGCGATCCGCGCGTGAGCAGTATATGCTTGGCGTCGCAGGCGGTCTGGCGTTGCTCATGCTGATCATCTTTGGGATGATTCTGCCAGGGTATAACGCCATCGGTTCGGCGGAAAAAGAGCTGGACGCTGCAACCAAAAGACGCGGCACTATCGAGGCCAGCGTTGCATTGGCCAAAGTGAATTCGGGATCGACTGCAACGGCGGTTGTCACCTCGGGTGCTACCCTTGAATCGTTGATTTCCTCCAGTGCAACCGCGTCCGGCTTTGAAATCGCTGATGGCTCGGCGGTCGGTGTGGATGAGTATCGCTTCCGGCTGGCAAGCACAAAGGCAGGCGCGCTGTTTGCGTGGTTGACGGGGTTAGAGGCGCAAGGAATTGAACTGGCGCAGATCACCGTGCGCAAAGGCGCAGGCGGCTTTGTCACTGCCGAAATCCGGCTGCGGAGAAAGCCATGACTGTCCGGAGAAACCTGCCGCTAGTCGGAGTGTTGATCCTGTTCGGCTTGCTAGCGATGCTGCTGCTGATGCCCTTGGGTTTTGCCGCAAAGGCGATGGGCGTTACGGCGCGGCACAGCCAAGGCACGATCATGAGCGGCGCGTTGCGCGATGCCTCGGTGGGCAGCGTTCGCATCGGTGATGTCAACGCGCGGCTTACGATCCTGCCGCTGTTTGCTGGCAAAATCGGTTTTACATTGCAGCGCGGTGTTGCGCCCCAAACGCCGGGAATTTCGGGTAGTGTCGGTAAAGGCTTTGGCGGGATATATGCTGATGATCTGACAGCGACAGTGGATGGCAAGGGCCTGATTAAGGGTCTTGATGGCGGACAATTGCATTTCGAAACATTCAGCTTTGCCTTTTCCGGCGGCAAATGCGCCGATGCGTCGGGTGTGGTCAGGCTGTCGCTTGATGAAAGTGCGCTGGACGCTGTCGTTCCCGGCGGAATGATCGGTAATGCCGAATGCCGCAAAGGCGACCTTGTCCTGCCGCTGATGAGCCAATCGACGATGGAGCGCGCGCTTGTACGAATCAAAGCCGATGGCAGCTATCAGTTGACGATGAGCATTTTGGAGCCCGCGCCTGTGATAGCAGCGGCACTGAGTCTCTCAGGCTTTCAACCGGTGGCAGGTGGCTTCCGCCTCGTGCGCTCGGGCAGCCTTAACTAGCGGCTATCGCGCAATAGCCGACACCCTGCCTTTCTGGCTTATCGCCTGTATGCTGACGGTGCTCGGCGCGATCTGGGGTAGCTTTGTCGGGGTGTTGTGTCAGCGTTGGCCAAACGGCGAGAGCATCATAACCGGCCGGTCGCGCTGCGATCACTGTCAGTTGCCGTTGCGCGCGCACGAATTGGTACCTATCCTTTCGTATCTAATCCAACGCGGAAAATGCCGCCGCTGCAGTGCAGTGATTGGTCGCGACAGCCTGCTCATTGAACTGTTCTGCGCGAGCTTCGGACTGATTTGCGCCACGGTATTTCCGTTTCCATCCGCTATCGCTTTAGCGGCGCTTGGCTGGGTGTTGCTGCCGCTGATCCTGCTTGATTGGCGGCATCACTGGTTGCCGGATAATCTGGTCATCGTTGTTGCTGTCACAGGGCTGGCAGGCGGCGGTTTTCTTCCTAATGAACCCGGTCTAGTTGACCGCGCAATCGGTGGTGTTGCGGGCTTTGCCGCGTTGCAACTGCTGCGCGTCGTTTATTCGAGGCTGCGCGGTATGGAGGCGATGGGGGCAGGCGATCCAAAGCTGTTGGGTGCAATCGGCTTATGGGTTGGCTGGCAGTCGCTTCCACTGATTTTGCTGCTTGCCAGCACCCTTGGACTGGCACATTTTCTGATCCAATTTCGGAACAGCGATGCTCTGAAACAGCATTTCCCGCTGGGCAGCTATTTCGGTGTTGCGACGATACTGTTAGCCTGTGCTACCGCCGCCCTTGGCGCAACTCGCTTAAGCGCACTTTCTGGCTGATCCCGATTGACCCGTCGAGTACTTCGACTTCCATCGTCACCACCGGATCGTTTCCGCTCCAGTCAATCGTTATCCGGCCAAAATTCTGCGCCAGCGGCGCTTGCGCGATCCGGTTTTTATTGGGCGCTAGGAATTTCCACACCTCAGTTATCCCCGACGAGGTCAGATCATAAAGTGGATAGGGCACAGCTTCTGTGCGCCGCGACAATTCGGCATAATGCGTGTCGCCCGAAATCATGAACAGCCCCTCGGCCTGAGTAAAGTCGATCACATCGATCAGCCGCTGGTAATCCGCCTGATAGTTGACCCACGCTTCATAGCCCGGCGCATCGGCCAGCACTTGCGTTGAGGATGCAAAAATGCGGACATCGGCGGGCTGGTGCAGTTCATGCTCCAGCCAGTCCCATTGCGCCTCACCCAGCATCGTGGAGGAAGGGTCGGGATTGACCAGATAATTGCCTTTGCCTTCAGGCTCGACACTCAGCCCCAGCAAAGGCGAGCGAAAGGTGCGGTTATCCGGCAAAATCACCTGTACGCGTTTTCCCGGTGGGCCGAAATAATAGGCACCGTAAATCCCGTCATGGCTGCGGCGCGGGTGGCTGGCCGGGACTTGCCAGAAATCGAGGAAAAGCTCGGCCGATTCCTTTTTCTTGGGATATTCAAAACCGCCGTCATTGACGCCGTAATCATGGTCGTCCCATGTCGCGATGATCGGTGTCTTTTTGCGCAATTCTTGAAAGCCGGGCTTAGCCGCCAGCTTAGTATATTTGGCGCGCATCAACGCCATATCTTCGGTGTCGCCATAGATGTTATCGCCGAGGAATATGAACAGCTCTGGATTGAACCGGTTAACGTTCGCCCAGATCGGCTGGTCCTTATCCTGATGCGCGCACGAACCGAACGCTATCCGCGTCAACGCAGTTTCTGTTGCAGCGTCAGCCTTTGACGAGAATGCAGGCAATAAAGGCAGGGTGGCAGTTGCTGCCACCCCGCTTAATATCTTACGCCGGTTTATGCTTGTCACTCTTAGAACCCGACTTTCAACGTTGCAAAAAACTGCTGCGGCGAACCGGCAAGAAGCGTTTGGTTATCGCCGCTGTTGCCGAACCCGTTCGACCCGATGGTAGCCACATAGTTTTTGTCGAGCAAGTTTGTCGCGTTCAGCTGAATTTCCAGCGGCAAGCGAAGCCCTGAATCGAAACGATAGCCCAAAGTGGCATCGACGATAACGCGGCTCGGCACCGAACGGTCATTCAGATAGTTGAAGAAACGCCTGCTCATATAGTTTGCACCAATGCGGCCAAAGAAGCTGTCGCTGTCATAAGCGATTTCGCCGCGCAGCAAATGCTTTGGCGTATCGACAACGGTTTTGCCTTTGGTCAGGATCGTTGCGGTTGGGGTGATCACATTATCCTGATAGCTTGCGTCGGTGTAACTATACGAAGCAAACAACGATAATCCGCCACCAAGGCGAACATCGCCTGCAGCTTCAAATCCGATGGAGCGCACAGCGCCGACATTTTGCAAGATTGCCGGATTGCCAACAATGCCTGCGCCTGTCGCCACGCCCAATAACCGGTTGCGGAAATTGACGTAATAAACCCCAATAACCCCGTTAAACACCGGATCATTGTAGCGCGCACCCAATTCATAAGTATCGGATTCCTCGGGTTTAAGCCCGCGAGTCAAAAGCTCGTTAAAACCGGCCTGTGTTGTGGAAAACGGGCCTGAGGTTGCCGAAGAAACGAACGCGCGGGTCACTTGGGTAAAGCCGCCGAATAATTCGGCTTTGTCGCTGACTTTATACGCGGCCCCAACATGCGGCTGGAACCAATCTTGCGATTTGATTTTGCCGGCTGCCAATGCGCCTTGGATGCGCGGGTCGGATTCATTGTTTACCTGAAAACCCTTCCAGCCGACATTGACTGTCAAGTCGCCAAGGCTGATTTTGTCCTGCACATAATATTGCAGCGTGTCGGTGTTGAAATCGAACAGCCACTGGGTGAAGAACGGGTTGGTCTGAAACTCTGTATGGTCACGACCCGGTGCCGTCAGGCTTTCATAGGCGTAAAAGCGGCGTGCGTGCGTAAAGTCGTTATGTTCATACCAACCACCAATTGTCACTTCATGATCGCCGATTTCCGCATTCAAGGAACTGAATACACCGCCGCGCTGGATATCATATTCTGTCGTCCGGACCGACATTGGTACACCATTGGGGCTGGCGACGTAGGGCGTGCCCCATGTGCCTTGGCCAGTGTTGGTGTGATAATAGGCTTTGATTTTAAACGTCACTGCATCGCTAAGTGGTGATGTTAAACCCAGCGCGCCAACCATATCTTTGCGCAGGCCCGATGCGTCGTAATAGCTGTCGTCGCGGTTGTTGATTGGTGCTGTAAAGATATTCTGCGCAGCGCGGATGGCAGTCGCATAATCGGGAAAAAAGTTGTCGTGGTTATAGCCAAGACGCTGGATCATCTCGAGCGAAAGATCCTGATAATCCTGCTCGGCGCGGTCGGAGTAGCTGATATAGCCGTCAAATTCAGAATCACCGACGGGGATAATTGCTTTGGCATTGACCTGCCAGTTGCGCTGTTCACCGCCGCCTTTCCACTTGTCTGCGTTGTGATAAACGCCGGAAACAAAGCCGCGAACGCCGCCAGCTTCGCCGAAGTTGAGCCGTGCAAATCCGCGCATCGTGTTTTCCGAACCATAAGTCAGATTGGCATCAACGCCGAGGCCATCGGCAGGATCGGCTGAGAAAAACTCCAGCGTGCCGCCCAGATTGTTGGTCGCTTGTGTGCCGATGGAACCTGACCCTTGCGAAACGCGGGTGATGCCGATGTTTTCCGAAATGATCGCACGCCCAATGTGCAGGCCGTTGTTGTTGCCATAGCTCGAATCGCCCAATGGAATGCCATCAAGCGTATAGCCAAGCTGGTTCTGGTTAAACCCGCGGATCGAAACGCGGCTGGACCATTCATAGGTTCCAAACGGATCGGCGGACTGGAAATTGACGCTAGGCAGTTTCTCGATGGCTTTGAGCGGGCTGGTTCCCGGCGCAAGGATCGACAAGTCGTCGCTATCCAATTGCTGCACCTGACGGGTTTGACCCTGTCCAAAAACGACAATGGTGTCTTCAGCGACAACGTCTTCAGCGGCTGGATCTTGAGCGAACGCTGGCGATGATGCCATGGCGCAGGAAACGAACAATAATGTGCGGAAATGCATGGGAGAAGCCCTCGAAAATTGGTTTTTGATTGGCCACTCAAAGGTTTGAGCAGCGGCATCCCAATAGCCGCCGACTATGTCAGATTAATCCCAAAGCTATTGCGGTCTGACGACAGGATGATGTCATTTGTAGGACTCGGCATCGCCGAATTGTCATAATTGTAACGGAACGTCACTTTGCCGCACGCGTGACATTGCATTCAAACAACTGCGCAAAAACACGGTCGTTTGGCATAAAGCGCACGCGTTGCTGGCTGAATAGAATGTTGTAAAATAGGGGCGCGCAGTGCAGTCCCGAGCGAAGCCGTGTTAAAGCGGAAATTCCCTGTTATTGGGGCATTATCAGGGAATGGCTGGCGCGGCTATGATATTGGCGCAACTGCAATTGCCTTTGCAAGTATCCCGCAAAGTCTTCCCCATTGTTACGACTGGCCCTGTATTAGCTTCGATCAATGTTTGCTATATGCACTTTTATTCCCCGCTTTTCGTTCGCGTATTCAAGGGGTGGGAAGCCTAAAACAAAAAGCAGATTGGTGATGCGCTCGAGGTTAGAGCGCTTCGGGTTTGTGAACCCGGTGTTCATCGGCGACCCCGATCCAGACGCGCCCGATGCTGCTGATGATGCTGTGCCACGTTACCGGTCCGGCTGTATCACGCATCTTCTGCCATCCGGTCAAACATCTGATCACCAACCTGGCGAGGGACACCAATACTCCCCCCGGCTACTCAGCGTTTGGCCGCGGTGCCCTACCGGCTGATGCATAACGCTCAGCAGCTTTTCTGACATCTCCAAGGATAGATACCCGAGCCTGGTTTGCTTGTTGCGCGCCTTACGTTCGGGTCACCTTCGACTCCTCGGCACACGGGATAATTTGATCGTGATAATCGTCATCTCAACCACCAAAGAAAAGCATTGCATCTGCATCAGGGCTTGATATCTTTTCGCACAGTGGCTGTCGGCGGTGATTGCTGACGGTTTGCTGGGCTTTATGGGGGGGATACCGTATGTCCAAAACGTTCTATATAATGTTCGCTGTGGCAGCTTATTTCATTTTCTTTGCAACTTTTCTTTACCTTATAGCCTTTGTGGGGAACCTCTTAGTTCCCCTGACTATCGACGAAGGCGGGGCGCAGACCTCGATAGCTGTCGCCATTGCCGTAAACGTAATGTTGATCGCCATTTTCGGTATTCAACACAGTGTCATGGCTCGAAAAGAGTTCAAGGCAGCTTGGACGAAGATTATACCGAAACCCATCGAGCGCGCGGTTTATGTTCTTACAGCGAGCGCGATGCTGTGCGTTCTCTATTATTTTTGGCAACCTATCGCAGGTGACGTTTGGCGTGTAGAAAATACGCTTGCTGCCACTGCTTTATGGACCCTTTTTGCCTTGGGTTGGACCATCGTGCTTGCCAGCACTTTCCTGATCAACCATTTTGAATTATTCGGTCTGCAGCAAGTTTGGCGAAACATGCGCGGACAGGATGAGGCGCCATTCAAGTTCCGGACACCGTTTTTTTATAAGCTGGTCCGCCACCCGCTCTATTCCGGTTTCCTGCTCGCCTTTTGGGCAACACCCCATATGACGTGGGGTCATATGCTATTTTCGATTGGTATGACGATCTACATCCTGATCGCAATTTCCTATGAGGAAAAAGATTTGGTCAGCTATTTCGGGCAGGACTATGAACAGTACCAGCGTGATGTTGGAACGTTGGTACCGGGATTAGGCAAGCGCGCTTGATCGCCGAAAAAATGAAGCAGTTACTGGACCCGAGCATCTATCCCAGAGGACAGACACACAGGTCCAGTAAAGTTTTACCAATTGAAGTTCAGTTTGGCAGCGCCAATTTCCGCCGCCGCCATCGACGTGTGATTGGCCAGACGCGTATACATTGAGAGACTAATTCTCGTTTACTTTATCGCCCTGACGCGATCCACCGCCGGTTGAGGGAGCGGACATATCATCGCTAGGAGCTTCGTTTGTACTTTGCGGCGCAGCTTCCTGATCTTTAGCCGCTGACTTCAGTTCACCTTTGGTCATACCGGTAACGAGTGCTTCGCCGGACCCAGAGAAATTAGCGGCGGGTAATGTTGCGACGCGATCACCGACTTCGACCGTAACAGCCTGTACAACGCCTTGCTTGGTTTGCTTGACCTGCTGAACATAGCCAACCACGCGGCCTTTGGTATCTTCGATCGGCATGCCGGGTTCGATCGCAAACATACCAGCGCCATTTGCCGCTGCCGAACCAGCCGCCGCCAACTGGCCAAGCCCACCGTCAGCCATGCCTTGACCCATCGCACCGCCGTTACCAGCAGCAGTTCCGGTAACGGAACCTATGCCAGACGCAGAGCCGATGGCGTTGGTGCCGCTCGAGCTAACCGAGCCCAAAGCCGAGCCTGTTGTGCCGCGCACGCCCTCTGCAATACCACGAGCACGACCTGCGCCTTCTTGGCCCATTTCACCAACGGCATCGGTGCCCAACAACTGAGCGTCAACGCTACCGCTTTTTGAAGCGTTTGCAGAACCGCTGGCATCACCCATGACGGGGCGGTCGAACACAGACGTAGCGCTGGTGACAGAGCCGTTGTTGTTGCTTTGCGCCGAACCGCTACCGCTTACGCGTCCAGATTTGCGATCCACTTTTTTCTCGCCCTGCACCGAACCGGTCGAACTGCCGGCTACTTCACCTGTCGTACGTTGAACCGAGCCAGTAAGTCCGCCGCCTAGACCGCCACCAAGTCCGCCGCTACCGCCCAGCAGCTGAGCCGAGGCTGGAGCAGCCGTAGCGAATGCCAGCGCAATCGCCGGAATGACCGAATATTTGAAACCGTTTTTCATTTTCGTTCTCCTTCTTTGCAAGGGCAAGATTGCCTGCATATTGGGACAACGTTGGCACTTCAGAATTTCATCCAATCGCCATGCATTTTTTTGCATTTGTACGAAAATTTTTGCGTTATCGCGCACAGCTTCCGCAGACGAGGCCCTCGCCGTAAATAGGATCGCGTCCCTTTTTACCCAAATCAACCGCTTCTGCAGCAAGCTTAAGGACCGCACCTTCAACGGCGCTTGTTGATTGGCGCGGATAGAAAACCGATAAGCGTGCGGCCACCAAAGGTGCGGCAAAAGAAGTACCCCGCACCTTGTCTCGTTTTTTGGCGCTGAGCGCGCTGAAAATGTCAGCACCAGGTGCAGCAAAATCCGTATGCGCACCGCTGCCAGCTTCCGGCAGGGCGCGATTGCGACTATCCACCCCAGTGACAGCGATGACTCCCAGATAAGCAGCGGGATACGCCGGAGGTGCCGCTGGTCCGTCGTTACCGACCGCAGCAACAATGATCATGCCTTTGCGCTGAGCGGCGGCAACAGCGTTCTTCAGCAGTGTGTTATCAGGGCCCACCAGACTAATGGTCACAACGGATACACCGCGTCCGGCAAGCCAGCCCAACGCACGGGCAATTGCACTGGCGTTACCACCTGCCTTATCGGTGCCATAGACGTCGGCAGCCAGCAGGTTCGCTCCCGACCGCGCGCCTTTAACGTCGCCGCTGCCGATCATTAACGCAGCAACAGCCGTTCCGTGGCTGCTGGCAAACGGTGCGCCTTTTGCAAAACCATTTTGCTCGATCCGGCCGCGAACAGAAGGATGATCGGCAACGCCGCCATCAATGACTCCTAAGGATGCACTCAGACCTTTAGATGCTGCAGCTGTGTTTGAGACGGCGAGGAAGGATGTCGCGCTGCTCTGAAAATAGATGTGATCAGCATCAATATCGGCATCTGGCAATATTTCCCGAAGTTTTGTCTTTGCGTCTCTCAGGGACATTTTATCGGGCAGAGCAAAGCGCACATAGGACAGATCTAAGCCTTCGATGCTGTCGCGCGACAGCAGCCGAAAACCTTGCTGCTGGGCTACGGCAATTGCCGTGTCATCGACTCCCGATGCGATCAACTCGCCACGCACTGCAGGGTTGCGATTTTCGTCCAAATCGATGACTTTGCGATTCTGCCGCACGAAGCGGCCTAGTCGGTCAACCCGCGCTTGTTCTAAGACGCGGCCCAGCTTTTCGGGGGACAACAAATCAATGTCCGATTGGTTTACCGGGAATTTTGGAAGGTCAACGCGCGGAATACTGCCAACGGGCAAAGCCAACTGTGCCAATGCTGCACCTGAAAATAGCGCTGCACAAAGCGCCAATAGGATCCGTCCTGACTTCATCTTATCCATAAGTTGCCTTCTTTGCTCGACCGATGCAAGCTGAACCAAATTATTTACGTCTTATGGATGAAACGATGAGACCCTATCGTTTCATCCCTATAGCCATGGAAGATTTGAATGGCCTTTGAACAAGAACTGCTTGCGATTT
The DNA here is from genome assembly GCA_031416255.1 of Sphingomonadales bacterium. Lineage (GTDB taxonomy): Bacteria > Pseudomonadota > Alphaproteobacteria > Sphingomonadales > Sphingomonadaceae > Sphingorhabdus_B. The sequence continues at coordinate 22,725 of JANOTI010000001.1, forward strand.
TGCCTCGACTGCGCCGCTTTGCGCGCGGACTGACTCAGAATGTCACTGACGCTGATGATCTGTGTCAGACCGCAATAGAGCGCGCCTTAAAGTCTCGTGAGCAATGGCAGCCTGGAACAAGACTGGATAGTTGGATGTATAAAATTACCCGTAATATCTGGATCGACAACCGCCGCTCCGCTGCTCGACGTGGCTTCCATGCCGAAATAGACGATGGTGTTATGCAGATCGCCGACGACAGTCACGCACGGATGGAAGCCTCTATGGAATTGAACGATGTCGACAAGGCAATGGCTCAACTGCCCGACGAACAACGCGAGGCCGTTATGCTCGTATTGGTCGAAGGCTATGCTTACAAAGAAGCCGCCGAAATTTTGGGCGTGCCGGCTGGAACCTTAACATCGCGGTTGGTTCGCGGACGCGAGGCGCTGGTGCGCGCATTGGGAGAAGCGGCATGATATACGACCGTGAAACCATTGCCGCCTATGTAGACGGCGAGCTTGATCTGGTAGCGATGAAGCGCGTTGAGAAAGCGATCGCTGACAATATGGAGCTTGCGGATCTTGTTCATCAAGAACAAGCCTTGCGCGCGCACTTGTCCGGACATTTTGCGCCGGTACTCAATGAGCCGCTGCCCGATCGGCTTACGGCATTATTATCAACCAATGTTGCAAGCCTTGATGCGCATCGAGCGGCAAAATCTCCCCGCTGGTATCAGCCATCAATAACGCAATGGAGCGCCATGGCCGCTTCGCTGGTTGCTGGCATGATGATCGGCGGCACCGCTCTCAACCGGGACGCTGGTTATGTTATCGACAATGGCGGGCAGATCGTCGCGTCTGGCGATTTAGCCGATGCTCTTGATAGCCAGCTGGCTTCGACACAGGGTAGCAATCCTACAATCCGCATCGGCATTAGCTTTGCTGCAAAGGACGGCGGCTATTGCCGGACCTTTGAAAGTGCACCGGTTGACGGCATTGCCTGTACTTCGGGCAGCGCCTGGAGTTTGAAACAAACAACCGCTGGCGACGGTGCTTCGGAATATCGCCAAGCCTCGGCAGGAGCATTGGCCGACGCAGCTGCAACGATGATCTCAGGTGATCCCCTTGATGCCGCGGGCGAAGCGGCTGCCAAGAAAAATGGCTGGCGCTAAGCGAGGCTGAGAGCGAATAAATTTTCGTCACTATGCAATAAAAAAGGCGGGAGCCGAAGCTCCCGCCAGTCTGGTTGGCTATTACAGAGAGGGGTCGTTTAGCCAACCGTTACGCGTCCGGCCCTGTAGCCGCGTTCGCGCATCTCTTTCACATAGTCCTTGTCGGCATCGACAAGCTCATGGTGATACTCTTCCCAAGCGTCGCGCTGATCCTCGGCGTCGGTCGCCCCGCGCAGATCGCTACCTAACTCCTGCTCGGCCTCGCGCACATCAGCCAGATAAGCATACCATGGCTTGTTATAGACCCCGGCGATCGGCTCGCTTCGAATTTCAGTGGTATCTTCCGGGCCATCCGCAAATGGGGCCGCATGGATTGTCACAGCACTGAGTGCTGCAACCGAGAATAAAAACGTTTTGGTCAAGCTGTGCATGTCGTTCTCCTTGAGTTTGCGTTGCAAATTGGAAACGACGACGCGGCTGGATTTCATCCACGCCCACCAAATTTTTATATACTATTTTGTAGTCGCGTTATCTGCGTGCGGATATGCATCCGCGGCCAACAGACACAGACCTAGCATGCGACCTTTGCTTTTGAATGAGTCCATTCGGCCCGTCGTTCAGAGATTTCTTTAGCTGGCATGGCCCGACCATAGCGATAGCCTTGGACTTCGTCACAGCCGAGTCGTGCAAGCGCTGCTTCTTGTCGGGCCGTTTCGACGCCTTCAGCGATAACCGACAAACCAAGGCTGTTAGCCATGCCTATCACAGCGGTCACAATAGCTTCGTCGCCAGCTTCCTTATCGATCTTGGCGATAAACGTCCGGTCTATCTTAAGGCGAGTTAGCGGGTATTTCTGCAATAAGCTCAACGATGCGAAACCCGTTCCGAAGTCGTCAAATGCAATTCCAACACCCAGCGACCTCAACTTCTGTAACTCTTTCACCGACTGTTTATCGTCATGCAAAACGGTGTTTTCGGTTATTTCTATTTCGAGTAGGCTGGCACAGACATCAGGGCGCTTGAGCGCCGACGCGACGACTAAAAACAAACGACCGGACCTAAGTTGAGCTGGGAAAAGGTTGACCGCTACTCGGCATGGTTTGTGCCCATCTTGCCTCCAGGTGGAAGCTGCGTTGCACGCTTGGTCAATAATCCAGTCGCCTACTTCTTCCGCAATGACGGTTGCTTCAAGCACGTTCATAAACAATTGTGGCACCAGCAAACCGTGAACAGGGTGACGCCAGCGCAACAATGCTTCTACTCCTGATAGCTGGTAGTCGGCCATTGAAAATTGCGGCTGGTACCAGATTTCAAATTCATCATTCAGAAGGGCTTGGCGAAGTTCGATGCCCAGACGCCGCTTTTGTTCGGCTGTGCTCTGCATTGCTGAGGTGAAAAAGGTTCGTTTTCCTCCGCCATCATTCTTTGCGCCGTATAGGGCAAGGTCCGCTCGCGACAGCAAATGTTCTACGTCCACAGCATCCCGGGGAGCCATGGCAATCCCAATACTGGTACCCACAAACACGCACTGGCTGGCGAGTTCGAAGGGAAGACGCAGGCCTTCAAATATCCCGTTGGTGACTTCATCAACCTGGAGATGGCTGGCACAGTCGGAAAGTAGGACTGCAAACTCGTCTCCCCCCAGTCGGGCTACAAATCCTTTGTTCGCAACGGCCGCTCGCAACCGCTCTGCTACAGCCGCCAACAGATGGTCACCGGCAGAATGTCCTAAGCTGTCGTTGACATCTTTAAATCCATCGAGATCAAGGAGGAGCAAGGAGCACGCGCCTTTATCGATTTCTTTCGCAATCTGAGCATGCATCGCGTTTCGGTTCGGCAGCGAAGTGAGGGGATCGCAATGGGCCAGATATTCCAGACGTTGCTGTGCGGTGTGCCGGTCTGTGATGTCACGCAAAAGAGCACCGAACATGGGTTGTCCCTGCTCAAACCATACCGATAGCGAAAGATCGACGGCGATCTTGTTTCCATTCGCGTGCAGCGCGAGAATATCCGTAGATTGACCTCCGAGGCGTGTTTGCCCGGATTTTACTGCGTGCGCGAAGCCGGCCTCATGAGCAGCACGCTGCTCCGGTGGAATGATTATCGACAAAGGCTGCCCCACCGCATACTCGGCATCGTGCCCGAAAAGCTGTGTTGCTGCTGAGTTCCACGAAACTATAATATTGTCGGCATTGGCGCATATCGCGGCGGTTGCCGAATTTGCGAGCATTTGTGCATAACGATCTTGCGACTTGGAACTGTGGACCATACGAAAACTTTCTTCGCTAGCGCGATTATTCGTTGGTCCCAGTTCGTTTATAAAGCCAATAAGTTAACGAACCCTGTTTGCGGTTGTCAGCTTGTGCGGCCCTGGTGCAGATCAACTCTTATTGACGTGCGCTTACGTTTGAACATCGCAATTGCCGACGATGCTAAGCAAGGCTTACGTGTACCGGATTATACCGAAGGCGTAATTGGTTCTGTCTATCGTCCGGTGTTGTATGATCGGTTGAACCTGCTTGCTATTTATAACTTCGCGTCGCCGCGTAGTAAGCATCGGCGAGCTAACCGTCTTGATACTTGCAGTGGACAGGTTAGGAAGTCGTAAAGTGACTTTGGTATCCCATTCTGGCAGCCATGCGGTTGTAGAAAGGGAAACCTTTCCAAGTTGCGACTGTTAACGTAAAATCGAACTGGTTTCATATCACGCAAAAAATGTTGAATGGAAACTGATAATGCCGGGCAGAATATTGTTGGTCGAAGATGACGAAGCGATTGCGTCTTACATTATCGATGCGCTTGAAGCCGAAGGGTTTAGCGTCGATCATGCGGGTGATGGGGAAGCCGGATTAGGCCTTGCTCTAAAGCGCGTTTATGCAGTGGTAATTCTGGATCGTATGTTGCCGGGTATGGATGGCCTGACGATATTGAAATCGATGCGTGCTGCACGGGTTGAAACGCCAACGCTTTTTCTATCTGCACTGGGAACAGTCGATGATCGCGTCGACGGGCTGAGGGCGGGATCTGACGATTATTTGATTAAGCCGTTTGCCATGACGGAGTTGGTGGCTCGGGTCCATGTGCTTGCGCGCAAGTTGCCTATAATCGAACCAGTTGTCCATTATGCCTATGGCGATTTGGTGCTTGATCGGGTTGCGCGAACAGTGCAGCGGCGCGACCAAAATATCGATCTGCAACCTAGAGAATTCCGGTTGCTTGAGTATCTCATGCGGCATGCAGAGCAGACCGTGACACGCAAAATGCTGTTGGAGGGCGTTTGGGATTACAGCTTTGACCCCGGTACCAACGTTATCGATGTTCATGTCAGCCGGCTGCGCAAAAAGCTCGATGAGGGGTTTGGCGAACCCATGTTGCATACCGTGCGCGGCGCAGGCTATCGCTTTGGGGCGGCGGTTGAATGAAACGACACTGGCTATTTACCTGGCGCGGATTGACCAGATCGATAGGCCCTCGCTTAGCGCTGATTGTATTCATGCTGCAAATTGTGGCGATCGTCGGAGTGGGGGTCTATGCCGAACGGGAAATGTGGAAACGCTTTGAGCGGCACGAAATAGTCCCTGTGCGCCGGTTTCGCGACAGTGCGGTTGCGCAGTATCGGATGTCCGGGGTGCAAGGGCTTACGGCATATATAAAAACACGGGTTTCAAGAGACTTCACCCATGATATCGCCATCTTGTTGGCAGCGCCGGACGGCAAAATACTTGCCGGAAACCTCTCGCATTGGCCTTCACATCTCGTGGGAAATACAAAATGGAGTACTGGCGAGCTATCGGTGCAGGGTTCCAGCTATGCCCAGCACATGGGGCTTTTGACTACCGAACTTGACGACGGGTACCGACTGTTGACCGGGACTGCGATCATTTCGGAGGATCGTCTTATCGCGGCCTATTCCATAATGATGCTGTTGTCCGCTACCATCGCGCTTATCATTTCTGTCCTTATCGCCTGGATCGCTTCACTGATGTTGGCGCGGCAATTTAGTGGCATAATCTATGTTGCGACAAAAGCTAGCCAGGGGGATTTTTCAGCGCGTGTACCGGAAAATGGCAGTGGTGATCGTTTCGATGACTTGATGCGATGGATTAACCAAGCTGTGCATAAGGTGGAAACGCTCTTTGGTGAATTAAGGTTGGTAAGCGGTGGGCTTGCGCATGACCTTAGATCGCCCATAACCAGGCTCCGTGCGACTTTGGAGCACGGGCTAGAAAACACCAATGATCTGGCATCATTGGCGACGATGAACAAGATGATGGTAGAAACCGATGCATTGCTGGCGATGCTCGCAATGACTCTGCAAATCAGCAACGCCCAGGCCGACACCAGCCGTGAGCGGTTTACGGCCACTAATGTAAGTTCTTTGCTTAATGATCTTGCTGAAATTTACGGCCCGCTTGCCGAGCAGCGCGGGTTTACGATATCGGTCGCTGCGGTCAATGGCATGACGAAATTGCTGCACCGTGAGCTCCTCGGCCAAGCGTTATCGAACCTGATAGAAAACGCATTGAACCACGCAGACGGCGGGTCGAAATTAGTATTGAGCGCAGTCCGTCACGATGGCAACCTCAGCATATCGGTAGCCGATGATGGCGTGGGAATACCGCCGCATCGTTACCGCGATGCAACGCGACGCTATGGACGACTCGACCCAGCACGCCAAATCTCGGGATCAGGTCTTGGTCTTTCATTGGTTGAGGCCGTTGCGAAGTTGCATGGCGGACAGATGGCTTTGGCGGACAATGCGCCAGGTTTAATAGTGACAATGACGTTTCCGGCCAGGAATTCTAGTTCGGAAGGAAATTAAGCGGCGATCTCGAGATCAGGCAATCCCAAATTGCAGCCAGCCTCGGGCACAGCAACACAGCGTTTAAGCACATCGCGTAGCCATTTGCCGCTTGGCTTTGCATCATCGCGTTCATGCCAGGCCATAACCAATTCAAAGTCAGGGAACGTGATAGGGGGTGCAACGATCTGAATAGGGTGCATTTGCGATGCCAGCACTGCAATGCTTAGGGGAACGAGTGACAAGCACCCGGTCGTTGCCACCACCATGGGCAGCAATAGATAGCTCGACATCAGCAATCGGTCGTGTTGCTTATATCCCATAGACGCAAGATGGGCCTGTTCGAGACTGGCGTGATGATCTGCATTCAGAACAAACCCTGCATGAGGACGTAGCAAATACTGTTCTACGCTAATGCCCGCAGTCAATTCTGCGTCGTCGGCGTGGCCAATGCACACCATGGGTTCGGAACACAATAATTCTGTTCGTATTCGTGATAATTGTGCAACGTTGAAATGGCCTGCACCCAATATTATCCGGGGGGTGACAATCATATCGACCGCACCCGTGACGAAATCACTAACAATCGAGCTCGAAACACCTATAAATCGGGCACGCATCAAGGGTGCCTCGTCCGCCATGATTGCCGTTAGCGGCGCTGCTAACAAACTCATCGAATGATCGGTCAATGCTATTTGGAATTCATAAGTCGAATTTGCGGCATTGAAGACACTGTCCAGCAACACATGGTGAATTGACGACAACGCTATCTCGAGTGGCTGCAACAGAGCTGCCGCCTTAGGGGTCAGTCGCATCTCGCGTCCATGTCGTGAAATGAGTTCATCGTCGAAATAACCGCGTAGCTGGCGTAACGTGTTGCTCAGCGCAGGCGCCGTTAAATGCAATACATCTGCCGCTTTTGCGATACTTCCATGCCGAAGAATTTCTCTCAGCACAGGCAATGAGTTCAAATTGATTTGGCGTAGATTGTTCACCGTCGGCATAATATAGCCTCCATCTAACGACCCTATATTCGTCAATACAGGTAAAACGCGGTAAAAATCATTAAAATTTCGTAACTTTTCGAAACATTGTTTGTGACGTCTGAAATCACAAAACGAAACTTCCGCTTTTCAAGCCGCTGGGCGATGTACTGCTATCTGAGAAGGTGTGAAGCCTTTCGGGTCGCATCATCTCACGGGCATGATCCTGTTCAGGGACAGGCCCAAAGGAGTGAAGCCGGATAGTCTTTGCGTAAGGGAAATGCGCAAGACCGCTAGGCTCAGCTTGGGGCATAACGATGAAGATTGAGTGTGCTAGATACTGCGTAATTAAGCTGCAACGGCTAGCTCGTTGGCCTGTTTGGCTAACCGGGCACCATTTCAATTTCAAAGCTACCGAAGGCAATTTCTTATCCTTCGCAGCTATCGCCCCGCTCACGAAGGTTTGGATGCCCACATGTCCTGACCTTACCACTGGTTGCGCATCTGGTCCTGCGTTCGTGAGCGGGCCGATCGGTCTATATGGAAAACAGAAGGCGGCAAGCTGGGTACAGTATCTTATGCTGCTGGCGTGTGTGTCTCTATTGTTGGTTTGTGCCGTCGGCTCGGCGTTCGCAAAAGACGACAGTAACGATAGCGGCGGTGCGCACCGGATTTCTAAAGTGAATCTTGTCGTCGGGAATGCTGCATTGGGCGCTGTTACAGGCAATCCACACATTGATAATCATCCGCCATTGGCAGCCGACGACATACTGCATCTGTCTCAAAAGCCGATGCAGATAAACGTTTTGGCCAACGACACCGATTTAGATGGCGACTTGCTGGTGCTGACGGATGCGGCAGCAATGCATGGAGCTGTCGCGTTCACCGCGAGTGGCCTTGTCGTCTACGGACTAAGTCCTAGCTTGGCTGGACCGGACATAATCACTTACACTATTAACGATGGCAATGGAGGCTCTGCTGTTGGACAAATACTGGTTAGCATCAAATGATTGACCATACTTTTCCTAGAAAATTAAACATTTTGTATTTCACTAATCTGTTTTTGGCATGGGATGCCATGATAAAAAAACGATATTATATCCACTAATATTACTCAAAAATGAAATTTTCTGAAGCAGAATAATCAAGCATTATTCTGCTAATACTGATTCTTGTAGGTAAAAAAATTACTTAAATTTGTATTTAATAAATTATTAACCATTATGGAATATCAAATTCGAACAGTCATTCGTAATAACGGTAGCGTTATCAAGGATTATCAAATGTTCGAACCGCGTTGGATCATGCCTTTGCTCAGAAACACCGCAGCTTTTTTGTTGACGGTTTTATGGAGCATTATTGCCTGTATGCCGGCACATGCCGAGGGCACCTTTCAGGTCGGGCTAAACCAGCCTTTTACTGAAACCAACGCCACCGCTCCTGGCTCGGCATCAATCCGCGATATTTTGGTCGACATTGTCACAGTCGGAGAAGTCATCAACATTTCAGCTTGCGGCGCAGCGGATGCCAATACGCTGGCATTTGTCATCGAAACGCCCTCGGGCACGATCTTGCCGACGTACACGCCGACCGCGCTTGCTGGCAAAATCTTGTGCGCAAATCCAATGACCGCACCCATAACAACGCCCTATCGGTATGTAACAACCGCGGCCGGCCGCCACAAAGTGCGGCTAATTAACGTCACAGCAGCCAATTTTAATCGGTTCGATGTTACCGTAACGACTAATGCTACAGTCAACCCGGACCCGACAAACGCTACCGGAATTAAAGGTCGTGTCAGCTCTTTGAATTGGCAATATTCAACCGGCGCTTTCAGCCTCGCTTCGGCAACGAATGCCGATTATTATGTCCTAACGCCTGGGGGATATCCGAACACCAACTACGTGTGGCAGCTCGATCTTAATGCTCTCGCGGGCAACGCCTACAGTATTTCTGCCAATAACAAAGGCGTGAACCCACCACGATCGGGTTTTTCTACCGACGTTGCCGGGAACGCAGTCGCGGCTCAATTTCAGAATTATATAAATTATCCGGCAATTGCAGGTCCTCCTCCATCCAGCGCGCCAGCGGTTACCGGATTTAGGTTTATCGACAGCGCTGGACAAGATTATGGCATTTCGCCTGGCCTGACTACCGGTGTTCAAGATACCGGCAATTTCGAATTTACGACAGCGGTTGATAACGCAACATATTCGATCAGCATTGACGTCAACAAAAATGGTATATTTGGCGATGCGGGTGATGTTCGGCTGACGGGTAACGTCATCAACGGTTTTAACTCGGTATTGTGGGATGGCAAAAATAATAGCGGCGTCACACTGCCGATTGATTCCTATCAAGCGCGCGCGGAAATTCGGCTGGGCGAATTCCATTTCATAGCCAATGATGTTGAAACCAGCGGCGGCACGCAAAACGGATTGACCGTTTATGAAGCAACTTCCCCGTCAACGCTGGTTCCTACCCGGGTGTACTGGGATGACATAACAGTTTTGGGTGTAGCGGCTGGCGGAACGGCAAACACTCCGCTGGGTGCATTGTCGGGCACAGCCGCTGGATATCATACTTGGGGTACGTTTGACGCAGGAGGCGGCGGGTTCGGCAACAACCGTTTTGTCGATACCTTTGCTTTTGGCGCAACAACGCAAGCATCGTTGTTCGTTGCAATAGTCGGAAACGATGCTCCGCTAACCGGGAACAATGGCGCTGTCACTATCACGCCAACTTCAAAGCCGGGCGATACGCTCGCTTTATCGGTCACTGACGCTGATCTCAATTCGCTTTCAGGCATTATCGAAACCGTACTTGTTTCTGTCAAAAACAATGTCACCGGAGAGACAGAATCTGTCACACTCACCGAAACCGGTGCCAACACTGGCATTTTTACAGGCAGTGTGCCGACTGTATTCGGCGCGGTTGCTGGGCCCAATAATAACGGCGTACTCAGCACTCAGGCGACCGACACCGTTACCGTTACCTATAATGATGCGTTGAGCGCAACTGGCACCGCAGTTGCCCGGACCGCCGATGACATAGTCAGCGGAGGCACGACCGGCACTGTAACCATCACGCCAACTTCCGGCCCAGGTGATACCTTGTCGATTGGTGTGACCGATGCCGATTTAAACGCGAACCCGCTAGCCGTAGAAACTGTCGTCGTAACAGTCGTCAACAGCGTAACAGGCGAAAGCGAGTCTGTGACGCTTACCGAAACCGGACCAAATACCGGAATATTTGCCGGTACATTGGCAACGGTCTCTGGCTCGGTCGCTGGTCCCAACAACAACGGCACTATGAACGTCAAGCCTGCTGACACGGTCGTGGTCACCTATACAGACGCGCGCGCCGCAAATGGCGGGCCTGCATCACCGACCGCAACAAACACCACCAATTCCTATAATCCGCTAGTTGCAACCAACGACAGCATAGCTGGTGTCGATGCTACAATGGGCACGACTAATTTGATCAATGTTTTTAGCGGCGATCTTGTCAATCTGCTTCCCGCCACAGCTGCAAATGCTGTGCTAAGTGTTGCGAGCGGATCATCGGTACCTACCGGGCTAACATTCAATACAGCTACGGGTGATGTTGGTGTAGTAGCGGGAACAACGGCTGCAACTTACAGTTTCGTCTATCAAATTTGCGAGGCAGCTAACCTACTCAATTGCAAAACCGCTACGGTCACCGTCATCATATTGATCCCTGTCGCTCCTATCGTTGCAAGCAACGACACCGCGACCGGCGTGGACGGAGTGGCTGGAGCCGCAAATGTGCTCAACGCCTTTACGGGTGATACTGTGAACAACGTTGCCGCAACATCGGCCAACGGCGTATTGAGTGTTGCCACTGGCTTTACGGTGCCTGCCGGGCTGACTTTTAATACCTCCAACGGCAACATTAGTGTTGCTGCGGGCACAGCGCCTGGGACCTACAGCTTTGACTATAAGCTGTGTGAAGCTATCAACCCAACCAATTGCACCACCGCTACTATCAGCGTTACTGTTGCTGTCCCGCCCGTTGTCATTGTTGCAACGGCGGATAGCGTCACCGCTGTGGATGGCGTCGCGGGTGCCGCCAATGTTGTAAATGCCTTTACCGCCGATACGGTTGGCGGCGCAGCTGCTACATCGGCCAACTCGGTTCTTAATGTTGCGCCAGGTTTCACGGTACCCGCCGGCCTAACCTTTGACACAGCAACGGGCAATGTCAGCGTCGTCGCTGGCACCGCAGCGGGAACCTACAGCTTTGACTACCAGATTTGCGAGATTGGCAACCCAGCCAACTGCCAGACCGCTACGATAAGCGTTACCGTTGGCACAGCAGCAGCTGTTATTGTCGCGACAAACGATACTGCAACAGGTGTTAACGGCGCAAGCGGTGCTGCCAACGTCGTCAATGCCTTTACAGGGGACACCGTAAACGGCGCGGCTGCAACTTCGGCGAACGCGATCCTTAGCGTTGCCACAGGTTCGTCGGTGCC
>JANOTI010000002.1:0-2568 GCA_031416255.1 Sphingomonadales bacterium
CGACAAAGGCCTGTTGCAACGGATGGCTGCGATCAACCGACAGCTTCTCAATCGTCGTGACAAAGCGCCCTTCCGCCTCCGCCAGCGTCACCATGCAGGATTTCAGGGCTTCTCCGTCGATATCAACGATGCACGCGCCGCAATCACCCTGCCCGCAACCGAATTTCGTGCCGGTCAAATTCGACGCATCGCGCAGCGCCCATAACAAGGGCGTATTCGAGTCCATTTTATACTCGACTGGGCGATCATTAACGGTCAATTTGGTCATATTCGGTTGCTGCTATGCCGAGCGATACGACGAGATGCAACAACCGGCGGCAAAAGCCCCAGATTCAGGGTTGAATTTACCGACGAAGCCATTTAATGGCCCCAATCGTTGACGCTGCATCCTTTGCGGCGCTTTTTATTTTTACCAAACATGGGCGTTAGGGTGTCGGTTGATACCAAGCCGGCAAGAATGCGGAGTGTGAGTTTTTATGCAAATTATGGTTCGCGATAACAACGTAGATCAGGCGCTGCGGGCCCTGAAAAAGAAATTGCAGCGTGAAGGCGTTTATCGCGAAATGAAATTGCGTCGGCATTTTGAAAAGCCTTCGGAAAAGCGCGCCCGTGAAAAGGCTGCTGCTGTCCGTCGCGCCCGCAAGATGGAACGCAAGCAACAAGAACGTGATGGCGCGAAATAGGCCTCGGCTTTTGCGCTAATACGAAAAAAGGGAGCGTCCGTCCGGGCGCTCTTTTTTTTGTCCCGCGTTCCGCTATGGAATTGCTCAAATTGAACTGATTGAATCAAGGATTGCCCATATGTCTGTCACCACTGTTCCTATCCAGCCGCTGAAAAAAGGTTCGATTGCCAAATTCTGGATCGGTATTGGCGCGGTAATTCTTGCAGGCGGAGGCTTGGCCTATTGGGGAACCTCATCGATTCGTAGCGAATATGCGGGCGATGATGCGTTCCTTGCGGATAATGCCGATGAAAAGGGCGTTGTCACCACCAAATCCGGACTGCAGATCCTGACGATCAGCGGCGGTGAAGGCAAATCGCCAACCGACGATGATGTGACGCTAATCAAATACAAAGGCACGCTGCGCGATGGCACCGTCTTTGACCAAAACGACCAAGCGCCCTTGCCCGTCAGCGGCGTAGTTCCCGGTTTCAGCGAAGCGTTGAAGAAAATGCAGATTGGCGGGAAATACAAAATCTGGATTCCCGGCAAGCTTGGCTATGGCGAAAACCCACCGCCAAATCCGCAGACCGGCCAGCCCGCGTTTGAACCCAATGCGACGTTGATCTTCGAAGTCGAAATGCTCGATTTCCGCTCACGCGCCGAAGTAGAGGCGATGCAGAAACAGCAAGAAGCTGCGCAGAAGAAACAAGGCAGCGCTGGTGCAACCCAAGGTAGCGCACCGGGTGGACCACAAGGTGGCTTGCCGCCAGAACTGCAAGCTCAGCTAGAAGCCCAAATGCGCGCGCAACAGGGGCAGTAAGCGCCCAGTTGCGTCAGTGGCATAATTCCGATATGTTGTAACAGTTACAACAATTGGAGTGTGCGTCATGGGCGTTATGTCTGTCCGCGAATTGAACGCGAATCTGTCCAAAGCCCTTGCCCGCGCAGAGGCTGGCGAAGTGATTGAGATCACCAAGAACGGCAAGCCCTTTGTCGAGCTGCGCGCGAAGCCCAAGGACCGGAGGGACGATCCCAAATTCCATGCCGCGCGAGCGAGGATTTTGGAACGAATGGAACGCGGTATTCCTGGGCTAAAAGGTCCTGCAACTTATGAGGAACGGACGGGGCGTTGATCGCGTTCGATACCAATATCTTGGTGTATGCACAGCAGGACGGCAAGAGCGAACCACGACACGAACGGGCGTTGAGCCTTATTTATGAAGCGACATTGATCGATAGCTGTATTCCGGTCCAGGTTTTGGGTGAATTTCTGAATGTTTGCGTTCGCAAATTACGAATTGCACCCGATGATGTTATCGACCAGATTGACGAGTATGCAGATTTTTTCGATTGCCCGCAGACTGGGCGTGATGATCTGGCGCGTGCAGCGCATCTGGCAGACCTCCACAACTTGCAATTTTTCGACGCGTTGATCGTAACTGTGTCCTCAAGAGCGGGGGCAACAATTTTACTCAGCGAAGATATGCACGATGGGCTGGAGGTTGACGGCCTGCGCATCGTCAATCCTTTCGTCGCCGCAAACGATGCTTTGCTCGCCGATTATTTTGGCTCTGTTGTTTGAGCCACTGGGCTTCATAGCCACTTTTTGGCAGCTGCAGCCATTTGGAAGGTGAGTTGGGACAATCGGTCATTTGCTGCTCCTCGATTAGAGCAGCCCTCATGTGCACGATGCTGTGAGATTTGAACCGAATAGAGCTTGCATTAGCTACAAAATACTATCGATATTATGCCCCCTTCAACAACCCTTCCTCAGCAATCTTCCTCTTCCACACAGCAGGCGCAGTCACGTGGACATTTTCACCACTGCTATCCACTGCCACCGTCACGGGAAAATCGCTGACCTCAAACTCGTAAATCGCTTCCATGCCTAGGTCGGCAAAGC
>JANOTI010000003.1:0-5033 GCA_031416255.1 Sphingomonadales bacterium
GCGTAAGGGCGGGGACGTCCAGCCTGCGGAATGAACTCTGCCTCTCCCTTTGGGAGAGGATACGAAGCCTTAGCGCCATAGGCGGTTAGGCGAAGTTGGTGAGGGGTTGTGTGTTATCGATAGGGCACAACCCCTCACCCAGCTTCGACTAGCGAACAAGTTCGCAAATCTGCGCAACCCTCTCCCACTGGAGAGGGAAGGTTCGCACGATGTTCTCTTTTGCTTGCTGATAGCGCACCTCCGCGCTAACCAACACATATGATCGCAAAGCTTTATGGCCGGATAGACGAAACGGGCGTTGACCATCTGGTGATTGACGTGAACGGCGTCGGCTATCTGGTGCAGGCAAGCGCGCGGACGTTGGCGGCGCTGGGAAAGACCGACGATTTCGCCACCGTGTTCACCGAAATGCAGGTGTCGGAAAATGACCAGCGCCTGATTGGCTTTGCGACGCGTGAAGAACGCGACTGGTTCCGGTTGTTGACGGGCGTGCAGGGCGTGGGCGGAAAAGTCGGGCTTGCGATTCTGTCGGCGATTGAGCCTGCGGATTTGGTGCTGGCGATCAGCACCGGCGATGCGGCGATGGTCGCGCGCGCCAACGGCGTTGGCCCTAAATTGGCGAGCCGGATTGTCAATGAATTGAAGGATAAGGTCGGTGCACTGGCGGGCCTTGGCGGCGTCGCAAGGCTGGCGGCGGTAAGCGGCAGTGCGGGACACGCGAGCGACGCGGTGTCGGCGCTGACGGGCCTTGGCTTCAAACCCGGCGAGGCGGGGAGTGCTGTGGCGCAAGCGGTTGAGGAATTAGGCAGCGATGCGACCTTGGATGCGCTGGTCAGGCTGGCGTTGAAGAGGGCTTCGCGGTGAATAGCTTTAGTGGATGGGAGGAAATCGCTGCTGCTCTTGCTGGCGCTGCTGCTGCGGGGATATTCAGCGTGTTTGATCGCCGCCGAGAGCGTACACGTAAGCGTCACGCAACTTTGTCGGCGATTACGTCAGAAGTTTCAGCAATTTCTAGTCTGATTAGAGAGCAAGGCTATCAGAATGATTTGTCACAACTTGCTGCCGAGGTTGTTGATGGAACGTGGAATGACGAGGTGCAGACGATAGACGCTCGGATGAACTACATGTTTGTTTATGAGTCGTTGGCCGTTAGCTTGGGCGAGTTAGAGGCTAAGCATATCGAGCCTATCGTCGAGTTCTACCAAAGGGTGAGGGCGTTCGTCGATTCGACCCGACCAGATGGTATTCTAGCTGAGGGTGGCACGCCTTCAGAACGTAAAGACCACGTGCTTGCTGTGAACGCAAATGTCAAAAAGATGCTCGATCTAGGAGATCGTATTGTGCAGTTTGTGGAAAGGTGAGGCTCCTATGACTGAAAACCCCCACCTCACTCCCATGCGCAAGCCGGAGGATATCGACGCGGCTCTCCGCCCGAAAACGCTGTCCGAATTCATCGGCCAACAGGCCGCACGCGAAAACCTGCGCGTGTTCATCGAGGCGGCGAAGTCTCGCGGGGATGCGCTCGATCATGTGTTGTTTTTCGGCCCCCCCGGCCTTGGCAAAACCACGTTGGCGCAGATTGTGGCGAAGGAGATGGGGGTTGGTTTCCGCTCTACTTCTGGTCCTGTCATCGCAAAATCGGGGGATTTGGCGGCGCTGCTGACCAATCTTGAGGACGGTGACGTTTTGTTTATCGACGAAATCCACCGGCTGAATCCGGTGGTCGAGGAAATCCTCTATCCCGCGATGGAGGACCGTGCGCTGGATATTATGATCGGCGAAGGGCCGTCGGCGCGCTCGGTGCGGATTGATTTGCCGGCGTTTACCTTGGTCGGCGCGACGACGCGGGCCGGGTTGCTGACCACGCCTTTGCGCGACCGGTTTGGCATACCGGTGCGGCTGAATTTCTACACGCATGACGAGCTAGAGCTTGTCGTCACACGTGCCGCGCGGCTGCTCGATTTGGGCATAGCGCCCGATGGTGCGCGTGAGATTGCCAAACGAGCGCGGGGCACGCCGCGGATTGCTGGGCGGTTGCTGCGCCGTGTCCGCGATTTTGCCAATGTCGCGGGGGAAACGATTGTGACCGCCAAAATCGCCGATAGCGCGCTGAACCGGTTGGAGGTCGATCATCTGGGGCTGGACGCGATGGACAGGCGTTATCTGACGATGATTGCCGACATTTATCGCGGCGGGCCGGTGGGGGTCGAGGCGCTGGCGGCGGGGCTTTCCGAACCGCGCGATACCATTGAGGATGTGGTCGAGCCGTTCCTGCTGCAACTCGGCCTGATCGCGCGGACGGCACGCGGACGCGCGCTAAACCCGCCGGGCTGGAAGCATCTGGGGTTGAACCCACCCGCCGGAGCGCAGGATGGGTTATTTGATAAATGAAAATCATGAAGGCAAGCCCGAAGGCGGACTTGCAAGGCGGGAAGAAAATAAGGAGGAAAGAATTGGATTTTCTACTTTCCGTCTTCTTTTCTTCCCGCCTTGCGTTGCCTTGGCGACGCCTAAACTTAGCTGACCACATGAGTCATATTGACGACCAACCGAGTCGCGCTAGCCCGAAGCCCCTTTTCGCAAGGCGCCACAACAGGTAAGCCCAGTGCTACATGAGCACAACGCAACCCTATCAAGGCCAATTTGCCATATCTGCAGAGGGGGGCACCCAGCATCAATTTGCGGTGCGCGTCTATTTTGAGGACACCGATTTTTCGGGGGTGGTCTATCATGCCCGCTATCTGCATTTTATGGAGCGCGCGCGGTCGGATATGTTGGCGCGGCTCGGGATTGATCAACGCGGGGCGCATGATGCGGGGAATGGTGCTTACGCTGTGACCGCAATGGATATGAAATTCAGAAAGCCAGCGCATTTTGACGATGCTTTGCTAGTGACCAGCATCACCACCGCTGTACGCGGGGCAAGTTGTGATATTCATCAGACAGTCAGCCGCGATGGTGAAACTTTGGTCACGGCATTGGTAAAGGCAGCGTTTGTTGCGCCCGATGGTCGGCCAGCGCGTCAACCGGCGGAATGGGTTGCGGCGTTTCGTTCGGTAATCGATCTGCCACAAGTTTAGAGAATAAGGATGACTATGGACCTGTTGATTTTGAGCCAGAGCAGCGGCGGACTTTCCATCGTACAGCTGTTTATGGATGCCGATTGGGTGGTGAAGTCGGTGATTATCGGGCTGGTGTTGGCGAGCGTCTGGTCCTGGACGATCATCGTCGGTTTCCTTTTCCGGATCAGCAAGATCAACGACGAGACAACAAAGTTCGAGGCTGATTTTTGGAAATCGAACGACATCGACGGTTTCCACAACGAACGCGGCAAAGCTGAACTGCCCGTGGCGCGGGTGTTTGCCGCGGGGGTTGCCGAATGGCGGCGTTCGACCAATGGCAAAAGCATCGACCGTGCAGGAACGCGTGAACGGCTGGCAACGGCGATGGATGCAACGATTGCGGCGGAAACGGACAAGCTTGCCAACCGGTTGAACTTTTTGGCCACGACTGGCTCGGTCGCGCCCTTTGTCGGACTGTTCGGTACGGTCTGGGGCATCATGAACAGCTTTGTGGCGATTGGGTTGGAACAGAACACCAGCCTTGCGGTCGTTGCCCCTGGCATTGCCGAGGCATTGTTTGCAACCGCCATTGGCCTGTTTGCCGCAATCCCCGCTGTCATCGCCTATAACCGGTTTTCGCACCGGCTGAACCAGCATGAGGCGCGGCTGGGACGCTTTGCTGATGGCTTCCACGGCACGTTAAGCCGCGAATTGGAGCACGAGGCGTGAGGGTTTTTTCCCAAACCACCGTTAGTGCTGAGCTTGTCGAAGTACGGGAGACTGGGCGCGTCGTCCTTCGACAGACTCAGAACAAACGGACACGTCCGCTATGGCCATGAACCTGCCCTCCAACTCTGGTGGTCGCCGTTCGCGGCGCGGGAACCGGCGTGCGCCGATGGCGGAGATTAACGTTACGCCGCTGGTCGATGTGATGCTGGTGCTGTTGATTATCTTTATGGTCACCGCCCCTCTGTTGGTCTCTGGCGTTCCGGTGGATTTGCCGAAAAGCCGCGCCAAACAGATTGAACTGCCAGAGGCTCCGCTCGACGTGACCGTCGATACCGAGGGGCAAGTGTTTATCGACGGCGAGGCGGTGCGCCCCAGCCAACTGGCCGAAAAGCTTGAGGCGATTGCAGCGCAGCAGACGCCCGACAACCCGCGCAAAATCATGCTGCGCGGTGATACCAGCGTTGATTATGGCAGCATGATGAAGGTCATGGGCGAGTTGAACCGCGCCGGACTAAACTCCGTTAATATGGTTACGCAAGGTGCTGCACCTGCAAATCCAGTCAGTGGCGGTTCAGCTACGGATGAGTAGCGCGTTTTTTATGGACCGATCGGAAAAAGTGGGTCTTGGCGCGGCGCTTGGCGGCCACGCGTTCTTGCTGGCGCTGTTGGTGTTCGGGCTGTTCCGTGCTGCGGTTCCGATGGGATCGGATGGCGGCGGAAGCGGCGATGGCATCGCGGTGGAGATTGTGAGCGAAGGCGCAGCGGCTGCACCCGATCCTGCGCCGTCAGTGGTTGAGGAAATTGAAGAAATCCCTGCTCCGATTGATGAAGCGGTCGTCGATCCCGAACCGGTATTGAAACCGGTGCAAAAATTGCAGCCTAAGCCGGATCCGTTGGTGAAACCCAAAATCAAAGCACAGCCAAAGCCTGTTCAAAAAACGGTGAAGACCGGCACTGGTCGCGGCGGCAGCAAATCCGACTTTGAAAAGCAAATGGAGAAAAAGCTGGGCGGCATTGGCGGCGGCGCAGGTCCTGATAAAACCAAAGGGCCGGGCGAGGGTAGCGGGCAGGGTGCTTCGACGCAGACGGCCGGTGAAATTCGGACCAAGGCCAGCAATACTATTGCGGCAGAGGTAAGGCCCTTTATCCCCAATTGCGCGCCGCAGACCAGCGACAATAGCTCGCTGCGTGTATTCGTGCAGTTGAATATCGGTAGCTCTGCCAATCTGATCAGCGCGAATG
>JANOTI010000004.1:0-6616 GCA_031416255.1 Sphingomonadales bacterium
GTGTTGCCAAAACAGTGCTGCACACCGCGTGTCACCGCTGCTTCCAGATCACTGTCCGCAAAAACGATATTGGCCGACTTGCCGCCCAGTTCTTGCGCAACGCGTTTGACTGTATCGGCGGCATTCTTGGCAATCTGGATGCCCGCGCGTGTTGAGCCGGTGAACGAGATCATATCCACTTCGGGATGGCTGGTTAGCGCATCACCGACGGACGTGCCTGTACCGTGGATCATGTTAAACACGCCTTTGGGAAAGCCTGCCTCATCGACCATTTCAGCGAACAGTTGCGCAGAGAGCGGCGCCATTTCGCTGGGTTTCAAAACCATCGTGCAGCCCGTGATCAGTGCGGGGCCGACTTTGCACACGATCTGGTTGATCGGCCAGTTCCACGGCGTGATCAGCACGCAGACGCCAATGGGTTCGTGCACAACGATGCCATCATCACCGACATTATATTCCCATGCCATTTCGCGCACAGCCCGCACCGTGGCGCGCAAATGGCCGGGGCCAGATTCGGCCTGAGCATCGTGGGAAAGATCGTAAGGCGCACCCATTTCAGTCGAGATGGCAGTGACCATTTCGTCGTAGCGGCGTTCGAAAATGGCAATCAGCTTTTCGACGAGAGCAATGCGGTCATCAAGCGTGGTTGCTGCATAGTCATCAAAAGCGGCTCGTGCTGCTCCAACAGCCAAATCAACATCATCCTGCGCGCAGACCGCAACGACAGCGCAAACCTCCTCAGTCGCAGGATTCACCGCTTCGACCGTTACGGTTGACGTTTTAGGCGCAACCCAAGCGCCGTTGATATAGGACTTAAGGGGGGAGTTAGACATAACCACAGGCTCTTTTCTGGTCTTCGATGATATATTTTTCCGCGCGCCAATAATGCCAAGCAGCCCAAAATCCAGTGGGGGCAAGAACAAGGAGTGCTAAGCGCAGCGACGCCGCATCAGCACCACCGGGTCCGGCAAAATAGTCACTCAGCAAGCCCACACCCTGCGGCGCGACGATCAGGTTAAACACATTGGCGATAAGCAACGAAATCGCGATGAACATCGCACGCATTTTTGGCGGTGCCAAATTCTGCGCCAAGGAAAAGGCTGGCCCGATGTAGAAATATATCGCGGGGATAAATATCCACCACATCGCGGTCGCTACGTTCAAGGAATTCGTCCAATAAGCAATGATCGACGGGACAGTAGCCAGCGCTGTAACGACAGCAAGCAGACGCAATATTTTTCGAGGATCATGATAGGCTGGACGGCCGACAAGCCACGCGGTGAACAACGACGCTGCAATGCCCATGACAAGATGGATCGGACCAACGACAGCGCCTGCTTCGCCTACATCAAGGCCATATGTGCGTTGGATGAACGTTGGCGTAAACCACATCAGACCCCAGCCCCATAGCGCCGAAAGGCCGCTTCCCATCATTGCGTGTACCGCCGCCTTTTGCGACCACAGAAACTTCAACGTTTCAAGTATGGGGGGTGCAGGTTGATCGGACACGGCGTCCAGTCGCCCGCGCGCAGGTTCTTTTATGGTCACAAAGATTATCAAGGCAAGGACGATACCCGGTATGCCGAGAACATAGAACGCAGCACGCCAGCCATATTCAGCCGCGACTGCGCCAGCCATATCGGCACCAAGCCACGCACCAATCGGCGCACCGAGTGCAAAAATGGTCATCGCCATCGCGCGCCTGTTGGCCGGAAAATAATCAGCCACAATCGAGTTGCACGACGGTGTGCCGCCTGCTTCGCCAATGCCCACGCCGATCCGCGCAAGCAACAACTGCATATACCCTTGCGACATTCCGCACAGCGCCGTCATCGCCGACCAAACCGCCATCGAGGCAGCAAGCAAATTCTTGCGGTTGTAGCGATCAGCGATCCATGAAAGCGGAATACCCATAGTAACATAAAACAACGCAAGCGAAACGCCGGTCAAAAATGCAACGCCACTGTCGGTCAGATTAAGCTCCAGCCGAATTGGTTCCAACACCGTTGACATCACATAGCGGTCAGCGATGTTGATCGTGTACGCCAGCATCATGATGATCAGGACATACCAACGCTGCCCCAATGTCGAGACATCATCAGCGTTGACCGGCGCGGTCGGTGCATTGCTCGCCATAAATTCCCCCTCAGGTTGCGGCCAGTCCTGGCCCTAATATGTTACGCAGCGGATCGAGATAGTCGCTGAAATTTTCCCATTGATCGACACCGCTTTTGAAAATCGGTTGCCGTACTTGTTCGGAACTTGCGGTGCGCACCGCGCGGTCGGTCTGGTGAAAATTGACGCATGCTTCTTCAAACGGAAGCTCGCAATATTCCAGCAATCGGCGGACCTGCGTTTCAAGATCAGCCACAACGTCTTCATAGCGAACGCGCAGGACCTTGCCGGGCAACACCTGATCCCAGTGGTCCATCAACTGAACATAGTCGCGATAATACGTCCCGACTTCGGTTAAGCCATAGGTAAATTCCTGCCCCTCGGCGAACAGCTGCTTAAATCCTGAAAAGCAGCATCCCATGGCGCTGCGCCGCGCATCGATGATTTTCGCATTGGGCAAGATCATGTGGATCAGGCCGATATGGCGGAAGTTATTGGGCATTTTGTCGATGAAATACGGCGTACCCAGTTTCCGATAGACCTGCGTATCGCGGATAAATTCTTCGCCAAACCGAGACACGTCCTCGTGGCTAAGGTCTGCCAAATTAGCCGGATACTCGGGTTCTTCCCCCACCAGTCGCTGCCGGTCGAGCCGGTGCGCCAAAGCAAAAATGTTGGGAAGCTCCATGGTTCCTTCGACCTGGCTATGCGAGGCCAAAATCTGTTCGAGCAATGTAGAACCAGCGCGCGGCAACCCGACGATGAAAATCGGATCGCTAGCGGCACTGCCCGCGCCCGAAAACCGGTCAAGCAGATCCGCTGTAACCAGATCGCGCTGAAGCTGCATTTCCTTCGTCAACCGCGCAGGATCGTATTTCAATTCTTCGCGCTTCAACCGGTTGCCGCGTTCATAATATGCGAACGAACCGCCATATTGGCCGAGATCCTCCAACGCTTTGCCCATCGCAAAACACAGATGATAGCGATCATCGAGAGCTGTCACGGGTGATGCTTCGCGTTCGCGCATCTGCGCAATTTCGCTGTCGTCAAAACGGTATGTCTTCAGATTAGCAAGACTCCAAAAGGCATCGCCGCAATCGGGCCTGACCGTATAAGCTCGGCGATAGGCCGAAATCGCATCGTCTTGCCGTCCGACAGTCTTTAGCGCATGACCATAGGTCAGGTTAATACCCGGATTGTTCGGCATCGACCCAAGCAGCGCCTCATAGACCAGCATGGCCTCGTCAAAGTTGCCGATGGCGAGATTTTCGTTGGCGTAAAGCATTTCAAACTCGGGATTGCCCGGCTCCTTAGCGCGAAGTTCGGCCGCTTCGGCCACCGACAGTTCAAACTTTTGCCGCTTCCGCAGCACTTTTACATAATCGTAATGCGCGCTGACATTATCCGGTTCCAAAACTTTGCACGATTCTAGCAGGAATTCCGCTTCGTCATACGCGTTGAACTTCATTCCGATTTCGGCAAGCAGCCGCATCGCTTCGACATGATGGCCGTTGCGTTGCAAGAAAGCACGGCAAAGCTGTTCCGCTTTGAATATCCGGCCTTCCTGAATGAAGCTGGCGACGCTGAGCAACTCGGGCGGCAGTTGCGATAGATGCGAATATTGCGCCCGGGCAAAATCCGCAGGAGCCGCTCTGCCCCCCGCTTGGTGAAGCTCCGACAGCAAACGCCAGCTCGCAACCAGTGCGCCATTGTGCGTTACGGCCCGTTGATAAGCCGCGATAGCTTCCTCGGTGTGCCCGCTGTCGCGCAAGCAATGGCCGCGTTCTTGCCAAGCACGTCCATAGCTTGGGTCAATTGCTATCAGCTGGTCTAATGTCAAAAGCGCTGCGGGAACATGCTTTAGCATGCGTTGTGTGACCGCAAGCGTGTACAAAGCGTCGGAATTATCAGCCGAAATTTCCAGCACTTGTCCGCAAATCGCTGCAGCTTCCGCCACCCGGGCGTTTTGCAGATGCCCTCGTGCATCGCGCAACAGAGCGTCAATCGTATCCGGCGCGGCATCCGCCAACATTGTCACACGTCCTCCTGAATTGCGACGAACAGTAACGGGGACACTGCCGCACTTCGTGCATCGGACGCAATGCCGAAATGGAATAGCATCGGGGCACCACGCAATACAGCGGGTGCCCCGATAGCCTGACTACATCTTGTACGAGAACCGCAATCCAATTGTGCGCGGCCGCGACGTTGTGGTGCGGAGCTCACCATCATTGCCGCTTTTGTACAATTCTGGACGTTCGTCGGTCAGATTGTCGCCAAACACTTCAATCCGCCATTCATCCTTTGAGACACCAAAGGACGCTGCAACGGTGCTATACGATGCAAGCTGTTGTGCTGCAGGCAGTGGCACCACCACATCCCCCGGCCGCACCAACACACCGTTATACAAAACCGGCGTTGACGCTGCATAGCCGAGTGTTGGGTTGGATGACTGATACCGAATATCGGTATTGTCGATAACGTCCGAGATGCTTTCGCCCACATGGTGGAAGCTGATGCCAGCAAACGGCGTAAGACCCGAGGCCAATTCCTTTTCCCAATGCAGACGCGCATTGAACTGAAATTTAGGGCTCAGCGCCAACGGTCCGCCAAGCGGACGCAGCACAGTGGTATTCTTGCGATAGCGCAGCATTTCAGAGTCGTTGACCGAGAAAGCACTGTTAAAGGTAAGCTCTGGCGTTGCGCGCCATGTCAAATCGCCTTCTATACCCTTGATCCGTGCATCCAACAGGTTGGTGGTGAATGTCTGGTTTGAAATATTTTGGTCGAACACAGTAATCTGGATGTTGCTCCAGTCGATCTGGTACGCCGCGATATTCAGCTGCATCCGGCGATTGAACAAGGCAAACTTGCCGCCAATTTCATAGTTCTGCGCCTTGTCCGGCACATAGGTGCCAAGCCGCACAAAGTCAGCGTTCGTCGGACAAATCGCGCTTGGGACGCGGCACGGACGCCGGTTAAAACCGCCCGGACGGAAACCGTCTGAGAAAGTAGCATAGACCAACGAACCTTCGCCAAATTTATAGGTCACATTGCCCTTAAATAACACGCCGGTATATTTTGCAGGCGATGCATCGGCATACAGCTGGTTCAAGTTGGCGCTGACGCCGTAAAATTGCGGCGGCGTGGCTGATGGCGAATAGGTGCCAGTCGCCGAATTGTAGACTCCCCGACCACCGGTAGCAAAGCTGCCAGCAGACGATCCGTTAATCGATGCCTTTTCGTTATAATAACGCAGGCCACCCGTAACTGTCAGCGCGTCAGGGACAATGTCGAACGATGCTTCGCCATAAGCCGCGAATTGTTTATCCCGGCGCTGCACATCGTTGAAGAAGCCAACGGCAACCGGACGGACGCTAGTATCATTGGCATCAACTACTGGATTAGGCGCACGTGGATAGATGAAACCAGCCGCTTGTGACAGATAGGACCAGTCGGTGTTATCGAACAGTTTATTGTCATCGTAAAACAGGCCGAATGTACCGCGCAGGCGATTTTCAGCCGGTGTTGTTACACGGAATTCTTGCGTAAGCCGCTTGGTACGGTTGCGGGTTTGATAGCTTTTGTTCGGCGCATAGCAGGTGTTGCCGATGTTGCCGTTATACGCCGCCGTATAATATACGCCGCGGTCGCATTCATAATAAGGCAGATACAGCCCGATGTTTGAATAGCCCGCATAATCCGCAACCTGTGTCGCACTGTGCTTCAGATAAGACCCTGTGTAGATCAGATCGAGTGCACCAAGGCGACCGTTGATGGTCAGCGACGACAGATTGGCTTTGTCCCGCAACGAGTTGTCGTTGAACTTGGTCACTTTCAGATCGCCGACATCGGGTTCAAAATCGAACACGCCGTCGGTATCGAGTTCCTGACGCACATGCATCAAATCCACCGACCAATCTTCGCTCAGGTTCCATGTCAGCGCCAGACGTCAGCCGCGATAGGTCGCGTCGATATAGTCTTTTTCAACACACGCGTCGTTGTTGATCGTCTGACGCGTCGGCGTGTTGTACAAATACGCGCCGCCCGATGTTCCGCACGAACGCACACCACCGACAAAAACCGTTGATTGTTGGCAGGCCTGAATGGCACGCATCACCAACAACGGGTTGCCGGTGGGCAGCCTGCCCGCGACGCCAGCATTGGCATTAAACGGCATCTGGAACGTACCCGCGACATTGTCGATGTAGCCGCCCTGCCGGTCGGTGTAGATAACTGCGCGAACAGCGATTTTGTCCTTCACGATCGGAATGTTAATAAAGGCATCGCCTGCAACGCTTTCCTCACCGCTTTTGGTAAAGGCATAGCTTGTGTTGAAGCCTGCAGAAAAGTCGCTCGTATTCGGCTTATTGGTGATGTAGCGGACGGCGCCGCCCATCGCGCTTGCACCAAACAGCGTACCCTGCGGTCCGGCGAGAACTTCGACGCGCTGCAAATCGACAGTGTAAAGATCAAGATTGCGCCCGACTAATGATGCCGG
>JANOTI010000005.1:0-2826 GCA_031416255.1 Sphingomonadales bacterium
GATGCTTCCAGCACACCGGTGCGCAGACGCTGACGGCTCATTTCCATCAGGCCAAAGCTTGAGATGCGGCCTACCTGAATGCGGGCGCGGTCGTGCTTTAACGCTTCTTTCATCGCACGCTCGACTTTGCGGGCGTTGGAATGATGGTCCATGTCGATGAAATCGATCACGACCAAACCGGCCATATCGCGCAAGCGCAACTGACGGGCAATCTCGCGCGCCGCTTCCAAATTGGTCGAAAGCGCTGTTTGCTCGATGCCATGCTCTTTGGTCGAACGGCCAGAGTTGATGTCGATCGACACCAACGCTTCGGTCGGGTTGATAACGATGTATCCGCCCGATTTTAGCTGAACGATCGGCTGATACATAGCGTTCAGCTGATCCTCAACGCCGTAACGCTGGAACAGCGAAACAGGATCGGCGTAATGCTGCACCCGCTTTGAATGGCTAGGCATCAACAGTTTCATGAAATCCTTGGCGGCTTTATAACCGTCAGGGCCTTCAACAATCACATCGTCGATATCCTTATTATAGATATCGCGGATCGCACGCTTAATCAGGTCGCTATCGGTGTGAATCAGCATTGGTGCTGCGCCAGACAATGTCCGTTCGCGCACTTCGTCCCAAAGCCGTGCAAGATAATCAAAGTCGCGTTTGATCTCTGGCTTGGTCCGCGCAAGGCCAGCGGTGCGGATGATGCAGCCCATAGTTGCCGGTAGGTTCATGTCCGACACGATAGTTTTAAGGCGCTTGCGATCTGCGGCGCTGTGGATTTTTCGGCTGATGCCGCCGCCATGCGAAGTATTAGGCATAAGAACGCAATAGCGTCCTGCGAGGCTAAGATAGGTGGTCAGCGCGGCGCCTTTATTGCCGCGTTCTTCTTTAACGACTTGGACCAGCAAAACCTGACGACGATGGATGACGTCCTGAATCTTGTACCGGCGGCGTAGGTTCATGCGTTTCGCACGGGCTTCGTCGCTGGCTTTGGGGGCGCTGTTGCGTCCACCGCCTCCACTGCTGCCTTTGCCACGGCGGCGGCGATTGCCACCACGGCGGCCGCGATCATTGCCATCGCCGTCTTCGCGTGAGCCATCGTCGGCTGCTTCGCCGCCCATTTCGTCGCCATTTTCATCGTCGCCATGCGCATCGAGATCAGGCTCTTGGCCCTCGGTAATGTCAATCGTGTCGATGCGTTCGTCGCTGTCAACTTCGATGATGTCGTTATCGTCATCATCCGCTGCATCCGACCGCATCAGATCAGAGGGTTCGTCATCCTCTTCTTCTTCCTGTTCGCGAAGTGCGGCTTCTTCGGCGGCGGCGGCGGCTTCTTCAGCCAGCAGGCGCTCGCGGTCTTCCCTTGGAATTTGATAATAGTCAGGGTGAATTTCACTGAACGCCAAAAAGCCATGACGATTGCCGCCATAGTCAATGAACGCCGCTTGCAGCGAAGGTTCTACTCGGGTTACTTTTGCGAGATAAATGTTGCCTTTGAGCTGTTTGTGCTCGGCCGATTCAAAATCAAATTCCTCGATCCGGTTTCCTGTTACGACTGCGACCCGGGTTTCCTCCCGGTGACGCGCGTCGATTAGCATACGCGTGGTCATTATATAAACTCCGCGCGGCTGGTTGTCCTGCCGTTGGCAGCACATGGCCGCGATTTTCTGTTAAATGTGGTTGAAAGCCCAGCGTGCCCCGGCGCAAAACGCCCGGCATTGAGCCAATGGATAACGATGCGAATGTGTCTGCTGCACGGGCACCGCGGGCGCGATTGGCGCGGGCGATATTCACCACCAACACACCAGACCCTATAGGGACGGTGAAGGTGGGAATTTTATGCGACATGCAGCATCAACCTGTAATTATGCCGGAAAATTGCTATCCCGGCCGAGCGGACGTATTGCTTTCAATGCAAGCTCCGTCTGTTGTTGTGCTAGCACCCAATGAAAGCAACGGCAAGGGCAGGGCTATCATAAATAGTTTAGGGCTATAATTGTTAGCACCTAGCCAAGAAAAACATCCCTAATACGCCGTTAACCGCGTCTCGATACGCAGCTTTACCAGTGTATCGTTAATTGCCGCTTCATCATCGCGATGGAGTGGATTCAAGTGGTTGTGAAAAAATTCTGGACCGCAGACAAGCATCGGTTACATAAACCATTAATGCTCGCCCCGGTATTCTTTCTGGCATCGTTGCTATTTGGCGGCCCAGCTGATGCGGGTACGATAAAGGCGATCACAACCGATCATGATAAAGTCATCATCGAATTTGATGGTGTTGTAAACAAAGCCTCCATCTTTGGGCTTGCTGGACCGAACCGGATTGCCATTGATGTTGTTGGGGCCGCAATTGGCGGTTCATCCCCTGCAGGCGGTGCCTTCAAAAATGTCCGCCAAGGCCAGTTTCAATCCGACACTGCGCGTCTGGTGCTTGATCTGGATTATCCCGCTAAAGTAAGCAGCGGCAGCTTTTCCGCCGATGGAAAAACATTGACGTTATCCATCATTCCAACGACGGCTGCGGGTTTCCTCGATTGGCTGGGGCTAGGCCGCAAAGATATTGATCCGCCCGAACTGTTCCGGTCAAAGAAAGTAAGTCGCTACGAAGTTTCTGCCCCGATTGGTAAAGCTGGCGCTGCGCGGGGTTTGCCCAAAATCTATGGCCCTGCCGATGCTCGACTGCCTTTGGTGGTGATTGATGCCGGACATGGCGGTCATGATCCCGGCGCGATTAGTCCGCATGGCGGATCGCGTGAAAAGGATGTTACGCTGGCGATTGCAAAAGCAACGCGTGACGAGCTGTTGAAATCGGGTCGGGTTCGCGTCGCG
>JANOTI010000006.1:0-20031 GCA_031416255.1 Sphingomonadales bacterium
CGCGGCGGTTGACGATGCGGTATTCATAGGCGCGGCCGATGCAGGAAAAGCGGGAATGCCAATCATCGGGCACAATCTGACAGTCGAGAATGGAGATCGGTGCGGGACGCAAATGGGCGTTAAGTGCGCCTGCTAAACGAAACGGAGCAAGCCCGGTATCAAGGTCAAAATGTGCGCGCATCGCCAGCGCATGGACACCCGCATCGGTGCGGCCTGCGGCGTGGACTTGCGTTTCGACGCCCGACGTTTTTTTGATGGCCGTCTCGATCGCTTGCTGCACCGACGGGCCGTCGGGCTGCCGCTGCCAGCCGACAAAGGGCGTGCCGTCATATTCGATGGTCAGCGCGAAACGGGTCATTTTAGGATGGTGCCGATAGGGATTGAAAAGCCGTGAAGAAATTCGTGTACCGACATTTCATTTCGGCCAGCCCGCTGAACCGTGATCGGGCTTATCAGATCTTCACCACATGCGATTTGTAATCGGTCGTTCAGCACCTCGCCGGGTTTTCCAGTTCCTTGATCCCAATCTGCTTTCAGAATCCGAATTCTTTCACTGCCAAATTCGAAATACGCTCCGGGTTTGGGGCTGAATGCATCTATCTGAAGCTCAATCTCTTCGGCCCGAAGGTTGAAATCGATTTTCGCCTCACCTTTTTCGATTTTCTTTGCGTAGGTAATACCAAGCTCGCTTTGCGGGATTGGTAGATAATCAGTCAAGTGGGACAGTACTTCGACCATTGCTTCGGCGCCAAGGTTTGCAAGTTCGCCTGTCAAATAGCTTGTATTTTTGCCGCGACAGCGGGTGCTCCTCTGAAGCCGGACCGGCCCGGTATCCAGCCCCGCCTCCATCTGCATAATGCAAACGCCAGTCTCCGCATCCCCCGCCAAAATCGCCCGCTGCACAGGGGCCGCACCGCGCCATCTTGGTAGCAGTGACCCGTGCACGTTCAAACAGCCATGCGTCGGCGCATCCAAAATCGCTTGTGGCAAAATCAGGCCATAAGCCGCAACCACCGCGATGTTGGCTTTCAACGCCGCAAAATCGGCCTGCGCTTCTGCATTTTTCAGCGACAAGGGCGTCCGCACCGTCAGCCCCAATTCCTCCGCGCGCATCTGCACAGCAGACGGCGTCAGTCTCTTCCCCCGATTGGCGGGACGCGGTGGTTGCGTGTAGACCGCGCAGACATCGTGTCCCGCTGCCACCAAAGCATTTAGCGTCGGCACCGCAAAATCTGGCGTTCCCATGAATATCAGGCGCATCGCGTCTTTCCTTTGTCTGAATTGCGCACTAGCTACGCTATCATGGCATCGCAAGAAATAGACGCGCTGGCGCAGGCATTATCGCGGCTTCCAGGATTAGGGCCGCGTTCGGCGCGGCGTGTGGTTCTGCACCTGATGAAAAAGCGTGAAACGGTGTTGCAGCCTTTGTTGCGCGCGCTTGAAATGGTCGAGGAACGGCTGAAAAACTGCGAGACCTGCGGCAATATTGATACGACCAACCCATGCGGCGTTTGCGTCGATCCGCGCCGCGATACACGGGCTTTGTGCGTGGTGGAGGATGTGTCGGATCTGTGGGCGCTTGACCGGTCGCGGCTGTTCCCCGGCAAATACCATGTGCTGGGCGGCAAATTGTCGGCGCTTGATGGCGTGCGGCCCGAAGACCTCAACATCGACCGTCTAATCGCGCGTGTGGCCCAGGGCGGAATCGACGAGGTTGTGCTGGCGATGAATGCGACGCTAGAGGGGCAGACAACCGCGCATTACCTTGCCGAACGGCTGGAAAATTTCCCCATCCGCCTGACCCAATTGGCGCATGGGGTGCCTGTGGGCGGTGAACTGGATTATCTGGATGAAGGCACTCTGGCACAAGCTTTGCGGGCGCGGCGGCCTGTTGGTTGACGCCCATTAGTTGACGCCCAATAGTTGACGATGGCCACCTCAATCCCTATTTGGCCCCATATGGCTATACTCCCAATTCTCGAAGTGCCGGACGCCCGGCTTAAAGTCGTCTCGACTCCCGTCACTTTGTTTGACGATGGGCTGAAACAGCTTGTCGATGATATGTTTGAAACCATGTACGACGCGCCGGGCATCGGCCTTGCCGCGATCCAAGTGGGTGTACCGAAACGCGTGCTGGTGATTGACCTGCAAGAACCCGCGGAAGCTGATCATGAACACAGCGAACATTGTCACCACGACCATGAAGTCGTCCGCAATCCGCGCGTTTTCATCAATCCCGAGATCCTCGATCCGTCCGACGAATGGGCGGTGTATAGCGAAGGCTGCCTGTCAGTTCCCGATCAATATGCCGATGTCGAACGCCCCGCCACGATTCGTGCCCGCTGGCATGATCTGGACGGAAAGCTGCACGAGGAAGAGATGGACGGCCTGATGGCGACATGCTTGCAGCATGAGATGGACCATTTGGAGGGCATATTGTTCATCGACCATCTGTCGCGGTTGAAACGGCAAATGGTGCTGAAGAAACTGGAAAAGCAGCGCAAGCTGGCGGCTTGAATCTACCTATATTTTCATAAGGCTTCTCCCCATTCGCTCAGCACCTACTCAGCACAAACGTATTCAGAAACAGGGTACTTGCACTATCGCACCTAATCCCCTGGCGAAGCGGACGATCCGGCCAGCAATCCGCCATCCAAATGCAGTTCGCTACCCGTCATATAGGCGGCATCATCTGAGGCGAGAAGCAGTGCCAACGCCGCAACTTCTTCAACGCTGCCAAACCGCTTCATAGGCGTGTCCGCGACCATGGCCGCTTTGCGCGTCGCTTTGTCAGGGCCATCGCCGATCAGCGTCTCCCACATCGGCGTCAGTATCGCGGCGGGGTGAATCGAATTGCACCGGATTTGCCACCCCTGCTGCGCGCAATACAACGCGACGGATTTCGTGTGGTTGCGGATTGCGGCTTTGGACGAGGCATAGGCCGCAGCACCCGGAATGCCGACTAGGCCCGACCTCGACGACATGTTGATGATCGCGCCCGTTCCTTTGGCTTTCATCGCGCCGATAGCATAGCGGCAGCCCAGGAAGCACCCGTCGAGATTGACCGCATGCACGCGGTGCCATTCAGCTAGGCTGGCGTGTTCGGGATCGTGCGGCTTAGGGCCAGAATCGGATGACGCTTCAAAACCGGTAATGCCGGCGTTGTTGACGACGATGTCGATGGCGGGGTGCGCAGCGGCAAGGCTGGTCCAACCGCTTTCGGACGCAACGTCAAGTTCGAAAAAGTGCGCTCCGATTTCCCGTGCAATGCGTTCGCCGTTTTCAATGTCGATATCAGCGATGATGACGCTTGCCCCTTCACGGACAAAGCAGCGGGCGATGGCCTCGCCAATGCCGCTTGCCGCACCCGTGATAAGGGCGGATTTATTTTGGAGTTTGGCCATGATTGTCCTTTCCGGACATAAGGTCGTTTTTGCGATGCCCCTAAAACAAGGCGCTCTTTACCCTTTAATCACGCGGCTTGCTCCACCCATAATTATCCCAAAGCCTAAGCTGCAAATCAGGGGAGAGCAAGTCATCGACCAACTGTCGCAGTTGAAGCGGCAAAGGGCGCTGAAGAAACCGAAAAAGCTGCGCAAATTCGGCTTGCCGCCAGTCGTCAGGGTGCGATAAATTTTTTTTGTCACATAACTGTAACATTTTGAAAACAGACAAAAATTACATCTGCTTAACCATATATTTACCACAATCTGTGAATTTTACATCGTGTTTAACGATGCTGATGGATAGACGATGGTTGCTGAAAATCGATTGGTGAATAATTCAGAACTGGCTTGTCTTTATGTCCATCTGAACGACACCCTAAAGAACACGCTTGAATTGTTTCGCCAAAATCCCGGATTGCATTTGCTGGCTGTATTGGATCATGCGGCGCGGCCTGTGGGTGTGATCCGAGAGACGGATGTGCGCGCTTTGCTGTTCAACCCGTTCGGTCATGCGCTGATGTGCAACCCGGGTTTTGGCCAAGACATCGGAAATTTGGTTCGCGAATGCGCCATGTGCGAAGAAAATGGAACCGACCCGCTGCACACGCATCATCATGCCGGTGCTTTTGCCAGTATCGACGATAGCCCAGGCTTAATCCTTATGCAGGCAGGGAAATTCAAACGGACAGTGAGCAGCGACGAATTGCTGAATGCGTTCGCCGAAAACCGTGTTGCCCGGGCCGATGAAATGACAGGCCATTGTGAGACTTTTACGGCCGAAATCATGGAACTATCGAGTGAGTTGTCAAAAACGGCGCAGTATATGCAATCGCTGTCCACGTCGCTTGACCTTCAAGCTACAAGCGTTGCCGATGCCGCGCACCATGTTGCTGTCGGCGCATCGCAATCGTCAGTAGGGTTGCAGGATGTCAACGAGCGTGGTCGAAAGCTGGCGTTTGCGCTTGAACAGCTTGCCGATGTCGCATCGGAGGCAAAGACTGTACGCACGAAGACGCAAGATGTTATCGCTGCAGCTACTCCGCAAATGGCATCGCTTGCCGACCACAGTGCCGAAATCAGAAGCATCGTCGATGTAATCCGTAGTGTAGGACGCGCCACCAATTTTCTTGCGCTGAACGCACAAATAGAAGCCGTTCGGCAGTCGCAGGAAAATAGCGGTTTTGTTGCTGTCGCCAACGAAATCAAAGTGCTTGCCGCAACAACGCGTGGGTCAGCGGATGAGGTGACAGGCAACGTAGATCGGATCGGTAAAGCCGTCGGTGACGTTCTGATCGGCCACCGTCAAATCGTCGATGCAATGGAATGCATGAACGATATTTCCGGCCGGATAGAATTTGCAGTCGAAGAGCAAAGCACAACAAGCCTTGCTATTGCTGGCTTTGTTGAACAGGCTGCGAGTGCTTCACACGAAATCAGTGCAAAGGCAAATGACATTGGATCGCTTGCAGACAATGTGCAAAACGATGCGCGTGAATTAGGGCATTTCGCCACGATATTGCTCAGAGCAGCAAATCGGATCACGGACCGCAGCAGCGATTTTGTTCGTACCGTGCAATTTGCCTAAGTGAAATGCGTGCGCTGCGCTTAGCGCGGGTGCTAAGCTGCATCATTGCGCGATTGGTTGCAGAATATTTTGGGCTTGTATCGCAAGCCCTCCTCAACCATTGCCAATCCATAGCATGGGAGAGAACACGTGAGCGAGCATCAGGACTGGTTCCCTGTTCCCCAAAGCGCAAGCGCCGATACGCATTGCACTGCGGATGAATATGATTTCATGTATGCCGATAGCGTTACTGATCCCGACGGCTTTTGGGCGATGCAAGCAAAGCAGATCGACTGGTTCACTCCGCCGAGCATAATCGGCAACTGGTCGTTCGATCCGCCGAGCATCAAATGGTATGAAGATGGCATATTAAACCTGTGCCATAATGCGGTGGACCGTCATGTTACAGGGGGCCTTGGCGATACGATCGCGTTCATTTTTGAACCCGACGATCCGGCCAAGGATGCGCGCCGCGTTAGCTATGCCGAACTGCAGGCCGATGTCATCCGCATGGCCAATTGCCTGAAAGCGTTAGGCGTTACTAAAGGTGAACGCGTTACCATTTATATGCCGATGTGTGTTGAGGGTGCAGTCGCAATGCTCGCCTGTGCGCGGATCGGGGCGATACACAGCGTGGTGTTTGGTGGTTTCTCACCTGAGGCAATCGCTGGCCGGATCGATGATTGCGGCAGCCGCTTTGTGGTGTGTGCCGACAGCGCTTTGCGCGGCGGCAAATCGGTTCCGTTGAAAGCCAATATCGACGCTGCGCTTGTGAAGGCCTCGGGTGTTGAGGCCGTATTGGTAGTGCAGCACACCGGCGAAGCGGTGGCGATGACCGAAGGCCGTGATCACTGGTATCACGACATGCAGGTCAGCCCAGATTGCACCTGCGAACCGATGAATGCCGAGGACCCGTTGTTCATCCTCTACACCAGCGGCAGCACCGGCAGTCCAAAGGGCGTGTTGCACACTGTCGGCGGCTATTCGGTATGGACCGCGACTACGTTCCATTATGTGTTTGATTACAAACCCGGCGAGGTTTTCTTTTGCTCAGCCGATATCGGCTGGGTCACGGGGCACAGTTATGTGGTTTACGGCCCGCTGCAAAATGGCGGAACCAGTCTGATTTTTGAAGGCATCCCGAGCTATCCCGATAGCGGACGGTTCTGGGACATTATCGACCGGCATCAGGTCAACATTTTCTACACCGCCCCCACCGCTTTGCGGGCGTTGATGCGCGATGGCGATGCGCCGGTTACCTCGCGCTCGCGGAAATCATTGCGGTTGCTTGGCACAGTCGGCGAACCGATCAATCCAGAGGCATGGCGCTGGTATCATGCGACCGTCGGCGAAGGAAAACTCCCCATCGTCGATACTTGGTGGCAGACTGAGACCGGCGGTGTGATGATAACGACATTGCCCGGTTCGCACGGAATGAAGCCGGGCAGCGCAGGCCGCCCGTTCTTTGGCATCCGCCCGCAACTGGTCGATGCGGATGGCGCTGTGATTGCTGAGGAAGGTGACAATCGCGGCGACGCGTCTGGCAATCTGTGCATCACGCACAGCTGGCCGGGGCAGGCGCGCACCGTGTACGGCGACCACGACCGCTTTGTGCAGACCTATTTCTCGACCTATAAAGGCAAGTATTTTACAGGCGACGGCTGCCGGCGCGACACGGACAATTACTGGTGGATCACTGGCCGCGTCGATGACGTCATCAACGTATCGGGTCACCGCATGGGCACGGCTGAGGTCGAAAGCGCGTTGGTTTTGCACGATAAAGTCGCTGAGGCCGCTGTCGTCGGCTTCCCGCACGACATCAAAGGCCAAGGCATTTATTGCTATGTCACGCTGAATGCGGGTGAGTCAGACAGCGACGATTTGATGGCTGAACTGCGCCAGCAAGTGCGCAAAGAAATCGGCCCCATCGCCTCACCCGACCACATCCATTTCACCCCCGCACTTCCCAAAACGCGCAGCGGCAAAATCATGCGGCGGATATTGCGCAAGATCGCGGAGAATGATTTCGGAGCATTGGGGGATACCTCTACTTTGGCGGACCCAAGTGTGGTCGATGCGTTGATTGAGGGACGGCGGAATCGTTGAGTGTGAAATTCGTTTCACGCAAAGGGCGCAAAGATTTTTAAGAGGTTTGCTTTGTGAATCGCTGGACCGAGTCCCAATTATTTTTATTGAATATCAGCTGCCAAGCCTAAGATTCGGGTATGAACTGACCTCTTAAAAATCTTAGCGATCTTTGCCTGAAACGGACTGCCGTTAAGGCAAATGCTTGCGTGATTTTTTACGACGCCCTAAGCAAATTTAATCGCACGATTAAACGGAGAGAAATATGCCAACCCGCACCGGCCCGCTGAACGGCGTTAAAGTTATTGAACTCGCTGGCATCGGCCCCGGCCCTTATGCGGGGCAGTTGCTGGCCGATATGGGCGCGGATGTGGTGGTGATTGATCGGCCGGGCAATGCGATTGTGCCAAAGGGCGTGGACGGGCGCGGAAAACGGTCGATTGTGCTCGACCTGAAAAAGCCCGAAGCAGTCGAGGCGCTGCTCAAACTGATCGCCACCGCTGATGTGCTGATCGAAGGGCTGCGGCCCGGCGTCACAGAACGCATGGGTGTCGGACCAGCGGCTTGCCACGCGGTCAATTCCCGGCTGATCTATGGCCGGATGACTGGCTGGGGCCAATCGGGTCCGTGGAGCCAGATGGCGGGGCATGATATCAACTATATCGGTATGACCGGGATGCTGAACGCGACTGGTAATTCCGACCGTCCGCCACCACCGCCGCTGAATATGGTGGGCGATTTCGGCGGGGGCAGCATGTTCCTTGTCACCGGTATATTGGCGGCGCTTCTGGAACGCGCAACGACCGGCAAAGGGACTGTGGTCGATGCCGCTATCATCGATGGCACACACAGCCTGATGAGCTTTGTCCACGGCATGGCGGGAATGGGGCTGTGGTCCACAGCGCGCGAAGGCAATTTGCTTGATGGAGCGGCACCCTATTACCGGTGCTATGCGACCAGTGACGGGAAATTCATGGCGGTCGGCTGTATCGAGCCGCAATTCTTTGCCGCGATGATGGAGCGGCTGCCGATTGATGCGGAGGTTTATGGCCATCAGCTCGCTCGTGCCCAATGGCCAGAGCAGCACAAGATGCTTGAAGCGGTGTTCGCGACGAAAACCCGCGACGACTGGGAGGCGATCTTTGCGCGGACCGATGCTTGCGTTACGCCTATCCTAGATTATGTTGAGGCCGCGACGCATCCGGCCAATGCGGAAAGGCAGGCGGTTGTCGCCGACGGCAAATGGCTGCACCCGCAAATCGCTCCGCGCCTTTCGGGGCATAAACAGGCCGACAGTTTTGTGATCGCGACCAAAGGTGCGGATTATGAAACGGTTTTGACAGAGGCGGGTCTTGCGGCGGATGACGTTGCCGAACTGGTATCCGCTGGTGCGGTTATCACCGGTTAGCCCAAAAACACGACGCGCATAAAAAGGCCGGCCTCCATTTGGGAAGCCGGCCTTTTCTGTTCGTGCGTCCGGTTTAGAACTTCGCGCGGACGGTTAGGCCGTACATGCGGGGCTCCTCGACAAAGCCGATCAACGAACGGGTGCCAGCACCACCACGCAGCGGCGTGTTTGCGGTAATTCCGCGGGTAATCTCGTTCGACAGGTTGGTTCCCCACAATTCAAATGTGAACTGTTCATTAGGCGTCGTCAGCCCAATGCGTGCGTTCATTTTGAAGTAGTTTTCCTGACGCGCCAACGGGATAGGCAGGTTGTTGGTGTCCAGATCGATCGTCCGCGTGGTGCGGCTGTCCGAATAGTTCATGCTGCCGCTGACCAGCAATCCCCAACCCGAATCGTTCAGCGGGCCGTCATAGCTTAGGCCAACAACGCTGGTGAACTTCGGCGCGTTGGTAAGGTCTTGGCCGCATAGACGGTTAATAGATGCCAATGCCCCCGGTGCTACACCAACGTTACAGTTTTTGGGGTAACGGGCATCAGCATAGGTCATTGCCAGGCTGCCCTTCATATAGTTCCCAAAATCGCCGAACAATTCCAGCTCAGCACCTGTTGAACGGGCTGAGTTGACGTTAAAGGTTAGGAACTGGACGCCGGTAAATTCAAGAACCTGAAAGTCGCTCATCTTCATATCGAACAAAGCAAGGTTGGCTTTGATCGGGCCGAATGTGGCTTTGACGCCAACTTCGATCTGATCGACCTTTTCCGATTTGAACCGTGGGTCGGCAAAAATAGGCGCAGGAACCGGCGCGCCGAGCCTTTGTGCCTGAATGAT
The DNA here is from genome assembly GCA_031416255.1 of Sphingomonadales bacterium. Taxonomy (GTDB): domain Bacteria; phylum Pseudomonadota; class Alphaproteobacteria; order Sphingomonadales; family Sphingomonadaceae; genus Sphingorhabdus_B. The sequence goes on from JANOTI010000006.1 coordinate 9,333, forward strand.
GGCGACAGAGTTCGTCAGGTTTGCCGCTGTCGGATCAAGGTTGAAACCGCCGGATTTAAAGCCGTGGCTGTAACCAGCGTAGATCAGCAAATCTTCGTTTGCTTTATAGCCGACTTGGCCGGTGTAGGTGATTTCATCATCCTTGAACGTGTTGGCCCATTGGCGTGGTAACGGCAGATAGCTGCTGGCCAGTCCACCACCAACGCCTGCAGGCGCGGTCAGAGTGACCGGCGCAGCAAACGGGAAGCAGGAAAGCCCGACAACGCCGTAAAACGCGCCCAAACCAGCAGGGGTCAGGCCGCCGACATTGGTCAACAAGGACAGCGGACCGTTTGGCGTCAACGCGGTGTTGGCTATAGCCTGACACGCCGCGTTACTGCCGCCCAGCTGTTGGAACGACGCTGTCTTCTTTTCGTCAACATAGCGCGCACCAAGCGTAACGCTCAGCTTGTCGGTAAAGTTGATCACATTGTGCGTGAAGATCGAAAAACTTTTTGCGTCCTGATTGAACCGGTTCTCCGAATAGGCACCTGCGGAGTTCACCGGAACAAAACCGTTTGCGCCGTTGCCGAGCGCGGTTAGCGCGAACAGAGGGTTGACCCCTGCGGAGTTGGCAAAGTTAAATGCACTGTTGGCACGTTGGAAATCGGTGCCAAAGGTCATTGATTGGTCAGCAACAATGTCCTCTTTGGAATAGAATCCGCCGATCAACCAATCGAGGCCATCGTTAAACGCTGTCCCTTGCAGTCGCAGTTCCTGCGTCATAGTTTTGATCGAATCGCCCGATGGCAGAATGCCGGGACGCGAGTTTGATCCGCCAGCGCCTGTTGTGAAGATGTTCAGCGTGGTGAAATCGGATTCTTGTGTGGAGCTTGACTGGAAGTCACGATACGAACCAATATAGGTCAGCTTGGCACCGCCCAGATCCCATTTCAGTTCACCCGAAACGCCCCATTGCTCCGCGCCGTTTTTGAACAGCTGGCTGTTGGTGGCCAGATTTTGCAAAGCGGATTGGCCGGATTCGACCACACCGTCATTCGCCAGACCATGGAACGCAAAGAACGGAGCCAATTCGGTTTCGCGAACAATCACCGCGTCGCAGCAGTTTTCATCGACCTTGGAATAATCGGCCAGAAAACGGACGCTGACATCGGAATTGGGCTCGATATACAGCTGACCGCGAAGCATGTAACGGTCACGGTTGTTGCTTTCTGCACCGGTTGAGCTTTTCAAAAAGCCGTCGCGTTTGCGGTATGTGCCCGATACGCGGACTGCCGCAACGTCCTGTACAATAGGCACGCTGACGCCACCTTGCACGTTCATGAAGTTGTAATTGCCGTAGGTCGCGTTGGCGAAACCTTCGACTTGCGACAAGTTTGCGCGCTTCGTCGAAATGTTGAGCGCACCAGCAGAGGTGTTGCGACCGAACAATGTGCCTTGCGGACCGCGGAGGATTTCCAACCGCTCAAGATCGACTAAGTCGCCCAGCGCGACACCAGGGCGAGATTGATAGACGCCGTCGATGAACACGCCGACCGAGCTTTCTAGCCCTGTATTGTTGCCGGTGGTGCCAACGCCGCGAATTTTGATCGAGGTACCCTGGGTTTCGGTCTGCGAGGACTGGATGTTAAAACTTGGCGAAATCGATGCCAAAGTTTTGATGTCCGAAACGCCTTCGCGTTGCAGTGTTTCTGGCGACACTGCGGTCACAGCCAGCGGAATGTCCTGAACGTCCATCGCGCGCAATGTTGCGGTCACGATGATGGGCTGGCTTTCGCCTGTATCTTCGTCGGCCTGGGCATCCTGCGCATAAGCTGGCGCGATGGCGAGTGTTGCAAGCATAGTAGTGCTAAGCGCGGAAACCGCGAACTTGTTCAATCGACGCATTTTTCTCTCCTAAAGGGCGTGTCGAACCCGCCTGCCATATACTGGTCTGTGCGGTTTTTAGTTTCAGCTATTAACTTTTTTAAAAGGGGGGGATAACAGAAACTACCCACACACTAGTCAAGTCGTACGGCAATGCCAGCAGTTTTAACTGCACGATTAAATTATGTCTTTTGCTGTGGCATTTATACGGCATAGGGGTAAATGCTTGGCTGCATGTTTGACCGTCCAACAATCATTGATGAAGCCTTTGCCAAACGCGTTTTGGCGGGTGATTTACCCACTGCGCGCAGCAACCGGCAAGACGAAATTCCGCCTGCTCACCAGCTGATAGACCTGTTCGATAGCCAGATTATGTCGCGGCACCTCGATTTGTGGGCGCGGCGGTCAAAAGGGAAAACCTTCTATTCCATCGGCAGCTCGGGACATGAAGGCACAGCCGCGATGGCATTGGCGACGCGGCAGAACGACATGGCATTTCTGCATTACCGCGATGCTGCTTTCCTAATCCAACGCAAAAAGCAGCAGAGTGGATTAACCCCGCTTTATGATATGGCGCTGAGCTTTTCAGCCTCGGCAGACGATCCGATTTCGGGTGGACGGCACAAGGTTTTGGGCTGTGCGCATACTTTCGTGCCACCACAAACCAGCACAATTGCCTCGCATCTGCCAAAGGCGGTCGGCGCTGCGCACAGCATCGGCATGGCGGGGCGGTTGAAACTGGACGATGCGGTGCTGCCGCATGATGCTGTGATCCTGTGTTCGTTCGGCGATGCCTCGGCGAACCATTCAACATCGCAAGGCGCGTTTAACGCAGCCGCTTGGGCAGCGTATCAGCATTTGCCCGTGCCGCTCATATTTCTTTGCGAAGACAATGGCATAGGTATTTCTGTGCGCACGCCCAGCGGCTGGATCGAGGCCAATTATAGCCAACGCCCTGGGCTGCATTATATCCAATGCGATGGCGTCGATTTGCTTGATGCCATGCGCGGCTGCCAAGAAGCGGTCAACTACGCTCGCAATCGGCGCAGGCCCGTGTTTTTGCACATGCGTACGGTGCGTTTAATGGGCCATGCCGGAGCAGACGTCGAAGCGAGCTATGCCGCACTGGAAATGATTGAGGCCAATGAAGCGCAAGATCCTTTGCTGCACAGCGCGCGGATTTTGCTGCAACATGCCGGAATGACGCGCGAGGATATTGTCGGGCGTTATGAAGAGATGCGCCAACGCGTTCAGCGGGTTGCAGAGGAAGCGCTTACCAAGCCGCGACTGACGACAAAGGCTGACATCATGGCATCGATTGCTCCGCCGGTGGGAGCAAAGGCTTCGCCGCCAATGCCGACTGGTGCCGTTCGGGATGCGCTGTTTGCAAAAGACGCGCGCAATCTGGCGAAGCCGGTGACGCTTGCTAAATCGATCAATTTTGCGCTCGCGGATCTCATGCTACGCTATCCCAATGTTGCGCTGTTTGGCGAAGATGTCGCCCGCAAAGGTGGCGTTTACGGCGTTACTCAGGGCTTACTGGATAAATTTGGCGCGGCGAGAGTGTTTGACACATTGCTGGATGAACAGACGATCCTTGGCTTGGCGATCGGCGCAGGGCATAATGGTTTTGTACCTATCCCCGAGATCCAGTTCCTTGCCTATCTGCATAATGCAGAGGACCAAATTCGCGGCGAAGCGGCGACACTGTCGTTTTTCTCCAACGGCCAATATCGCAATCCGATGGTCGTTCGGATTGCCGGGCTGCCCTATCAAAAGGGTTTCGGTGGCCATTTCCATAATGATAACAGTCTGGCGGTGCTGACCGATATTCCAGGCATCATCGTTGCTGTGCCAAGCTGTGCTACGGATGCGCCGGCTATGCTCCGCGAATGTGTCCGGCTCGCGCATGAGGATGGCCGCGTGATTGTTTTTGTCGAACCCATTGCGTTGTACCACACAAGCGATCTGTTGGAGGCGGGTGATGGTGGCTGGACGGCCGATTATGCTGCACCTGATGCTGCGCAACATATCCCACTTGGCGAATTGGCGATTCACGGGGATGGCAGTGATCTTGCGATCATAACCTATGGTAATGGTTACTTTTTATCGCGGCAGGCGGAACAGGATTTGCGCGATAGTGGGATCAACCTGCGCATCATCGATTTGCGCTGGCTGCATCCGTTGAACGAGGCTGCTATCATTGCAGCAGTGGCTACGGCCAAAAAGATACTGATCGTCGATGAGTGCCGCCGCGCGGGTAGCCCGTCGGAAAAACTGATGACGATTTTGGCTGAGGCTGGACGCGGCAATGATGCTATCCGTTTGACCGCAGACGATTGTTTCATTGCGCTTGGGCCTGCGGCGGAACTGACGTTACCGAGCAAAGCATCGATCATTCAGGCCGCGTTGCAGGCGATGGGCAAATGAAAGAAAAACTGCTCGTTATCTGCCCCGGTCGCGGCACGTATAATGCGACTGAATTAGGCTATTTGAAACGCCATCATGCAGCGCATAGCGATCTTGTTGCGCGGCTTGATGCTTATCGTGCGACCCAAGGCCAGCTGAGTATTTCCGAACTGGATAATGCGGAAAAATACAGCGCGTCGGTGCACATGCCGGGCGATAACGCTTCTTTGTTGATTTACGCCTGCGCATTGGCAGACTTTGCCGCCATCGACCGCGACCGTTTTGATATTGTTGCGGTATCCGGCAATTCAATGGGCTGGTATCTGGCTTTGGCTTGCGCTGGGGTGCTGGATTTTGATGCCGGTGCTCGGCTGGTCAACACTATGGGCCGGTTGATGCATAAAAAAGGGAAGGGCGGGCAGGTCGTCTGGTCAATGGCCAATTCGGATTGGCAGATTGATCCTGGCAAAGCCGCAGTTGTGGAAACTGTTCTTGCCGAAGCAGCGGCGCGCAATGACATTGAGGTTCACATCTCGATTCGGTTGGGCGCGATGATCATCTTTGCGGCGGACGATGCAGGTATTGCTTGGCTGATGGAGAGCCTTCCCAAGGACGAGCGCTTTCCTATGAAGCTGAACCATCACGCTGCGTTTCATTCGCCCTTGCTGGACCATATCGTGCCAGAGGCTCTGGCGCTAAATTCCAAGGATGATTTTGGCGAAGGAGCTATCCCCGCCGTCGACGGCACCGGATTTATTTGGTCACCCAAAGCGTTCAATCTTGACGCGATCTATGGTTACACGCTGGGCGCACAAATCAACGGGGCCTATAATTTCACCCGCGCTATTCAGGTTGCCGCGCGCGAATTTTCGCCTGATCGGATTGCTGTACTAGGACCTGGCACGACGCTTGGTGCTCCAGTGGCGCAGGCTCTGATAGAATGCGGCTGGCGCGGGCTTTCGGGTAAAGCCGATTTTCAGGCGCGACAAACCGAGAATCCGTTGCTGATTTCTATGGGAATGGCTGACCAACGCGCTTATGTGACAGCCAATTGATTCACGATAGCTGAAGGGTGCCGCATGGCCGAAGAGATTGAATGGTGGGATTTTGACTCAAGCGACGAGCTGGTCGATGCTGTCGTTGGCGATGTAACCTTTATCATCGAAAGTGCGCTTGATGCGCGTGGTCAGGCGCTGGTTGCGTTTCCAGGCGGTTCGACACCGGTTCCCATCTTGAAAAAGCTAGCCGAAGCGCCTTTGCGCTGGAAAGGCGTGACGATCATTCCGACCGACGACCGTTTGGTCCCGGTCAGTGATGCGCTGTCCAACGTTGCTATGCTGGCCAAGATTTTCTTGCCCAAAGGCGCGCGGGTGTTGCCGTTGACCAGCGATGCTGCCGATCACCATCTCGCCGGGAACGCTGCGAATGCTCGGTTGATGGACCTGCATTGGCCACCCGATCTGGTCTGGCTCGGCATGGGGGCAGACGGTCATACCGCATCGATTTTTGCTGGCCCCGATATGGAAGCCGCTCTCGATGCACCAAAAGATCGCCGTGCGATTGGCGTGGCGCCCGATCCGTTGCCGCCCGAAGCGCCGGTTAATCGCGTGACTTTGACCGCCGCTGCAATTGTGGCGGCGCGCACAACGATGTTCGTAATTTCCGGGCAGGACAAAAGGGATTTACTGGAGCAAGCTGCTGAAGACGGCAAAAAATCAGAATTCCCGATCGGCAAAGTGCTCGACCAAATCACTGTGCCTGTGGATGTTTACTGCTTAGTGGAGTGAAGCGGCGCGAGCCGGCTCCAAAATTACAGTGGGCGTAAGCGTTTTGGGCCCGACGCGCTTTGCTGGTCTAGCTTTGCGAGGTAACGCGGTATTTCGTATCCGGTACCTTCGCGGACCGAGAGCATTTTGGGGTCGATCGGATAATCGAACGCGATGCCGAATCGCGATTCGGCAACCCAAGCAACTTTTCCGCTAACCCAGCCGATGTTACGCAAATGCACTTCGAGGGGATCGCCACGCGGTGTTCGCAAAGGAGCCTCTGCCATCAAGCCACCGGATGAGATGTTACGAACACGCACTTCGCGTTCATCCCCGCTTACGGGAAAGCGCAGAATAGCTTTAACGAACAAGCTATCCCTGCTCTGTCCGCGCTTTACGTCTAACTCAGTCGGGCTAAAAGGCTGGTTCATTATCACCACAATCTGTTGGTCTCTAAATTACGGCCTAGTGCAAAATAGTCGCCAACTGGTTAATGTAAAACGCGATAAAGTAATTTTGATCGCAGGCTTCAAACCCTGGGCGCGAAAAGGGGCGGTACTCTTTCGAATACCACCCCAAAACATTACGAACCGAAGTTCGAACATGTCTAATGATTAGACGAGTTCGGCGTTCACGCTATTGAATGTGTTCGAAAGGTTTTCACCTAGGCTCGACATAGCAGCAATAGCAGCTACAGCGATCAGAGCAGCAATCAGACCGTATTCAATTGCGGTCGCGCCTTCTTCATTCTTGAAAAGTTTCTTGATCATTTTCATTTCTAGTCTCCTGTTCAACATTCACCTGTTCAGCCTGTATTATGACTGATTTTAAAACTGATAACGCCCAATTCCTAATAAAGTGTTAGTCTCCGGCAGTCACAACTTTGTTGGATACCGTTTCCCACATTAAAGTAGAAGTTGACGCAAACGAACCTAAAGCCCCCACCATTGCGATGACGATCAAGGACACGATCAGTCCATACTCAACTGCCGTCGCTCCCGACTGGCATTTGACAATGCCTCGAATAAGATCCAACATTAGTTGTTCCCATCTTTCTAGTTGGTTGCGAACGAATTTCCTTTTTCCACAAGAAACTTAACAAAAACTTTCAGAGTCGATCAAAGATGAAAAAAAATCCGACAGCTTTGCTGGTGGTCGCTGCTGCGCTGTTGCGTAAAGATGGCGCGATTTTGCTGCAAAAGCGGCCTGAGGGGCGCGCAATGGCTGGGCTTTGGGAGTTTCCGGGTGGTAAGCTGGAGGCGGGTGAAACGCCGGAGGTGGCTTTGGTTCGCGAACTTGATGAAGAGTTGGCGATCCACGTCGATGCTGCCGATTTGGTGCCAAGCTGCTTTGCCAGCGCTGCAATTGGGGACCGCCCATTATTGTTGCTGCTGTATATTTGCCGTAAATGGACTGGCGAACCGGTGGCCGTTGAAAGCCCGGAACTTGGCTGGTTTAGCGTGGATGACATGGTTGATCTGCCCATGCCGCCAGCGGATGTACCTTTGCTCGCTCTGCTCAGAAAACTGGTTTAGAGCGTTTTTTTAAAGCATCGGCCAGCGAAACTGTGGCACTTCCTCGCGCCGCAGGCTTTGGCTGGCTAGCCGATGGTCCCCAACCGCTGAGTTGCAAGAAATTGAAGTTTTCTGTCACCCGGCCATCGGGATCGGCCATGGCCTGCCAGGAAATATCAAGTGCATTTGGCATCGACCGGTTGAACGATCGCGGTCCGGACAGAGCATTGCTGGCGCCAGATTCGCGCAAATCGCGAACAAGCCGCCGCCAGTCGCTATACCTGACCTCCAGTGTATCAATGTCTGCAACCGGCAGTGCAAAACCGGTGCGCGTCATCAGATCTGATGCAGCCCGTAGATCAATTTGCGGATGAATATGGGGGCGTACCTGTTCGCCCTCCGCGCGCAGCATCGCTGCCTTTAGTGTGCGCAAACTGCCCGCACCGAAAAGTGTGCCCAAAAACAATCCATCGGGTTTTAGCGTGCGGCGGATCTGGATCAGCGTACCTGGTAGGTCATTAACGCTGTCCAACGTTCCTGCTGATAGGATCAGATCGAAACTCTCAGGCGCGAAAGGTAAAATGTCCTCTTCTAGCATCAGATTTTTGGTCAGACTGTATGTCTGTGTACCCAAAATCGAATCGGCAAACTGAGCAATAGGCCCGGTTACCAGTATATTTTCGAACTTCCTTGAAACATAACTCAGCCGTTCAGCCAATTCATTGGCCATGGTCTGAACCAGAAATGCTTTCTCAAAACCATGCGATGCAGCGCGCGCGCGTATCGCCAGCCGGCGTGTGTTATCAAAAATAATTGGGGTGAATTCTGCCATTTCCCGCTTGTGCCTTGCGCAGCCTTGCGGGACAAGGGGGCGTGCAAAGCCTTGCTATCCCGTTTCGCGCAATGTTGGAGTTTGCGCTTCCAGAACGCTGCCCTTCGTGCGGTGCGCTTGCAAGCGGCGGTGGTACATTCTGCCTCGAATGTTGGTCAAAGCTGGTTTTTCTGGGCGCACCGTGTTGCGCCCGTTGTGATTTGCCGCTGCCTTATGAAACCGAAGACACTCAGCACTGCGCATCGTGTCTTGTAAAGCTGCCGCAGCACGATGGCATAAAGGCCGCTGTTGCCTATGGCGATATCGCCCGCCATGTAGCCCTCCGCCTAAAATATGGTGGCAGAATCGGGCTGGCGCAGATGATTGCTGCGCAATTGGTGCGGCATACCAATACTCTGCCAAGCGACGCCTTACTGGTCCCGGTGCCGCTGCACTGGACCCGATTATGGGGGCGCAGTTTTAACCAGTCGGTGTTGATCGGCGACGCACTCTCGCGCCTATCGGGGCATATCTTATGTCCGGATTTGTTACGCCGAACCAAGCGAACAATGCCGCTGGGCGGACTGTCTGGAAAAGAGCGACGATCAACAGTGGCCGGCGCCTTTGCGCTGCATCCAAGCCGAGCTAATCTCGCTAAAGGGCGACACATTTTGCTCGTCGATGATGTCTATACCAGCGGCGCAACCACCGATGCGTGCATCAGAGTGCTCAAAAAAGGCGGCGCGTCTGCTGTGACTGTACTGTGCTGGGCACGCGTTTTGCCTTTGGGTGTCGAAATGGCCAACGCCACTTGACTCAATCCACACAGCATCCCATTTCCATAATATGCCCAACAAAGTCGAAATCTTCACCAAATTTGCCTGCCCATATTGTTTCCGAGCGAAACTTTTGCTGGAAAAAAAGGGTGTGAGTTACCAGGAAATCGATGCAACGGGTGGCCCAAACAGAGAAGAAATGCTGGCGCGCGCCAATGGTGGGACGACTGTTCCCCAGATATTTATTGGCGGACAGCATGTTGGCGGGTGTGATGATTTGTTTGCTCTCGATCAGCAAGGAACGCTTGATCCGATGCTTGCGGCGCTTGCAACATGATCGCATACGACCTGGTGTGCAAACCCGCAGGTCACCGGTTTGAAGGCTGGTTTGGATCATCGGATGAATATGATCGGCAATTGATCTCGCAGCTTTTAAGCTGCCCAACCTGCGGGTCGGGAGCGATCTCGAAAGCAGTGATGGCGCCTAACATTGCGCGTAAAGGCAACCAAGCGCCCTCCTTGACTCCGCGTTCCGAACCCGAACACACAGTGGCCGTCAGCAACCAGCCTGAAATGCCTGCGCAGATCGAAAAAGTGATTGCCGAGCTTGGCAAATTGCAAAGCCGGATGCTGGAAAATTCGGACTGGGTAGGGCGTAAGTTTGTCGAAGAGGCGCGCGCCATCCATTATGGTGAAACGCCGGAACGGATTATTCACGGCGAAGCCAGCGCAGATGAAGCGCAGGCTTTGTTTGACGAGGGTATCACCATTGCGCCGTTGCCGCTGCCATTCGTGCCGCCCGAGGCAAAAAATTGACCCGTTGCTGCGGCGCCGCTAAAGCCACAAACGGCGCACCCATAGCTCAGCAGGATAGAGCATCAGATTCCTAATCTGGGGGCCACTGGTTCGAATCCAGTTGGGTGCACCATGCACATTCAAGTATCTGATATAATTCAGGTAAATTCTGACCTGCGCCTTTGAATGGCGCAGTTCCGGGGCGTAGTGGCGCGGGTGTTTTTGGTGGTGGCCGGAGACAGGGCTTCGCTTGCCGCAGGTCCTATCGGAAAGGCGCTGAGTCTCTGTTGGGGGTTTTCGTGGCCACGGGCGTGGCGGTGATCAGGTGAACCCGAGGATTTTACGTTGCTCCGGCCATGCGAGCGGTAGGCCGGGGCGCTTGAGAAGGCTGCGGCTTGTGAGCGTCGTTGGCTGTGTGCCGTCGAGGATTGCTGTTGTAATATCGGGGGCGAGATAGGCGAGGCGTGCCAGGCGTTCGATGTGGCGGTTGCCGCGCGGGGCGGCGTTTGAGAACAAGGCGGCGCGGGATTGATGTGCCTTGACCAGAAGGGCGACGAGCTTGGGATCGGGGGTTTTTGCGGTGGTTGTGCTTGCTGTGATTACAAGGCGCGCGCCGTGCTTGCGGTGGGTGATGTTGGTATCGACGTTCAGCGCGATCCACCGATCATCGTTGGTTGCCGTGTCAGCGTCATGGTCAAGCGCTGCCAGCAGCGCAGAGTGTGCGACACTTGCTTCAACCCGATCATTTTGGACCGTGAGGAT
>JANOTI010000007.1:0-13875 GCA_031416255.1 Sphingomonadales bacterium
AGCGGCTTGGTCAAGATTTCGTGCACTTCGTAGCTAAAACCAGCAAGGCTTTTGCTTTTCCCGATAGGCAATGTTGCTTCAAACAATCCAAAAAAGCTCACCGGAGGAGCTTGCGGATAGGCCGAAGCCATAATCCATCCAGACAGGGGCACCGCAATTATCAGGAAATAGAACAGGCCGTGCACACCCTTGCCGAGCTTTGCCTGCCAACCCGAAATCGCGCTGGGCAAAGGTGGCGGCTTATGCCCAATCCGCCAGTACAGGCGAAATACGCTTAATATCAGGATCGAGATGCCGATGGCTTTGTGCGGACTCATGTAAGCGTCACGCAATTCGCGAGCCACATCCTGCGCTAAGCTGGCCAATACAAAGTTGCTGATGACCAACGCGGCCAGTGTCCAGTGCAGAACAATGGCCGTTTTGCTGTATTTTGAAATCATGATTTTCTTCTCCCCCGAACGGTGCCGAGCGGAGGAGAAGAGTTCATTCTCAAGCCGTTGGCAATTCTACCGCTTGCGGCACCTTACCTTGCTGGACTTGCGATGCAAATATATCGCGCATCAGCTGCAACGAAAACAAGTGCGCATGGATCAACGGCAATAAGCCGCTTTGGTTCATTTTGCGTAGTTCGTCGCCGCGCAGCTCGCGCAGCTTTTCTTCGTCAACCATTTGGAAACCGCGATAGACAAATGGATTTTCATTGCCTTCCTGTTGGATGGCCACTTCGCCTTCCATCAAAAGGCCGGATTTGCTGAGTTCCTCAACAAACTGATGCGTACGAGCACCCGCCTGTTCAAAATCTTCGCAGAATTTCAAGATAGCCTTAGTGTTTTCGCTAGGGTCTTCACCGTCAAACAACGGCTCGCCTTCTTTCTCGAACTCACCAACAGCGTCTGATGTTGGATCAAAGCACAGCGACAGCTCGTCACCATCGGGGCGAAGCCGCGCCAGCATAAACGGATAGCGGCGAATATAGGCCGGCAAATACACCGGCGTCGTAAACTGGCCAGCGTCGTCCATGAAGACATTGACGCCTTCGTTCAAACCCATAAGCGCAAGCGGCACCGGGTTGTCACCCGATGAAAAAATGATCGGGAAATGACGCGACGCCATGACGAATTCTTCAACAGTCAACGGAACGGCATGCTGCCCTTCCATAAACTTTGCGCTGTCGATCGGGCGCGTTTTGAACGTTGCATGTTCCTTGCTGTTCAAAGGAACCAGGTCTTTATAGAAAATTGGCAATCCTGCGGCGGTGGGCGCTGTGGCCATGAACACTCTCCAAATGGTCGGGAATCAAATATATTGGCGGGGGCTTTAGGGGCCTACGCCGCTCTAGGCAAGAGGCACTAGCTTGCCAGGGTTCATGATGTTTAGCGGATCAAAGGCGGCTTTGATCGCCCGCAATGCGGATAGCCTTGCAGGATCAGCCAGCCGGCGAAATTCGCCGAGTTTTGCCATGCCAATACCGTGCTCTGCGGATAATGATCCGTTATACGCGTCCACCCGATCATAGATGTGCGCGCTGATCGGACCCGAATATTCGCTGTACCACCGGGTAATCTCTACGCTTTTGGGGGCTTTGACATGATAATGGATATTGCCGTCGCCCAAATGGCCAAAAGCAACAACAGCGGTGCCGGGGAAACGCGCCTCGATTTCGGGGGTTTCAACCTCGATAAACCGGGCCATGTCGGCAACAGGGACGCTGATATCATGCTGTAACGCAGGCCCCTCGGCGCGCTCGGCCTCTGAGATGCTGTCGCGGATTTTCCAAAACGCTTCTGCTTGGGCCTCGTTGACGGATAAAGTCGCGTCTTCGACCAGCCCGGCCTCAATCGCCCCGGCCATCAGGCGCTGCGCCAATTCGGTAGGCGATAGCTGATCCGGATCGTCTTGAACCAGTTCAATCAATGCGTGCCAGCCGTGCGCGTTTGCCAATGGCGCCCGGGTGCCGGGTATATGCCGCAAAACCGCATCCAGCGCTTTTTGAGGTATTATCTCAAAGCCTTCCATCGCTGGCCCTGCGCGGCGGTTAAGATAGTGGAGCAAAGCATAGGCATCGGTCGGGCTTTTGACACCGGCCCAAACCACACAGCGGTCGATAAGCGAAGGCACAGTTCGCAGAACGATCTTTGTCACGATACCCAATGTACCCTCGCCGCCAATGAAAAGCTGTTTCACATCATAGCCCCGATTGTCTTTTTTAAGCGCCGTCAGCCCATTGAAAATCGATCCATCGGGCAAGACCGCTTCTATGCCCAGGACAAGGCTGCGCATCGTACCATGGCGCAGCACTTGCGTGCCGCCGGCATTGGTCGATACCAGTCCACCCATCGTAGCCGATCCTTTGCCGCCCAGCGTAAGGGGGAAGCGCCGATTTTGCGCAGCAAGCGCTTCGTGGAAAGATTGCAATACGACGCCTGCTTCAACCTGTGCTTCACCGGTTTCATCGCCTGCAGAGATAATCCGGTTCATCCGCCGCAGTGACACTAACAGCGAATCACCACTGGCATCGGGGGTCGCCCCCGCAACCATGCCGCTGTTCCCGCCCTGCGGCACCAGTGGGATCCGGTTTTCCGCCGCAAATCTCACAATCTGCACAACGTCCTCGGTCGTCGTAGGGGCTAACAAAGCAGCCGCTTTACCCGTGTAGCGCCCACGCCAATCGGTCAGCCAAGGGGCCAGATCCTCGGGATCATCGCGAAATCCCGATGGTCCAAGAAGTGTGCGAAGCGGTTGCAGCAATTTTGTGTCGATCATGTCACGCACACTCTTGCCAGATTTGGTTGCTTTGCAACAGTGCAAGGGTAAATACCCGTTAAACTTCCGTTCAACCCGAATGGTTATGCGCAGGAAAAGGGTTATCATGGCTGGAGCCACATGCTGCGCACAGTAAAAATAGTGATCGGGGTGTCAGCCCTTGTTCTGGCGGGAGCAGCTGCAACCGGCAAGGCTGACCCAACATATGTGCCTGGCTTCATTAGCTGGCTGCATTTGGAATACGGCGATAGCTGGTATCAAGCCGGATCTAATCAGCGCGTTATCCTGCGAATTCCGCCGAAACCTGCACCTGCGGCATCCAGAAAGTCAGAGCCGATCCGCTATAAAGAGGAAAAAGTCGGGAAATGCCTTTTGATGGACCGTTTGATCGGTGCGCGTCCGGGGCCAAAGGAAAGTTTGGAACTTCTGACCCGCGACGGTAATTTGATACGCGCCTATTTGGGCGATGGTTGCCTTGCCCGCGAATTTTACGCTGGCGCTTATGTTGAACGGTCTGCAGACGGAAAAATATGTATTGACCGCGACTTGCTGCATGCCCGAACGGGCGCGCAGTGTGAAATCGACAAATTTAGGCTGCTGGTACCCGATTAAGCAGCAAGCGGTGGTTCCAAAGCGCCGCCTGCTATACCGCCAATTTCCTTGACATTTCCACACATCTTCGCCAAATGCGCGACCGTGTTGGCTTTAACTTTTAAGCCTCTTCCCGATTTCCTGAATTGATGGTGCTTATGCGTTTTGCCGATATCGGCCTTTCCGATGAATTGCTCTCTGCTGTAACCGCTGCGGGTTATGACGTTCCGACACCGATTCAGGAACAGGCGATCCCGTCGGTTTTGATGATGCGCGACATCATCGGCATTGCCCAGACAGGGACTGGCAAGACCGCGTCGTTTGTTTTGCCAATGATCGACATTTTGGCGCAGGGCCGTGCGCGGGCGCGGATGCCGCGCAGCCTTATCCTTGAGCCAACACGAGAGCTTGCGGCGCAGGTAGCGGAAAACTTTGTAAAATACGGCGTGAACCATAAACTTTCGATGGCGTTGCTGATCGGTGGCGTCCAGATGGGTGACCAGGTCAAGGCGCTTGAAAAAGGCGTGGATGTTTTGATCGCTACGCCAGGCCGTTTGATGGATTTGTTTGAGCGCGGCAAAATTTTGCTCAACGGCTGCGAATTGCTGGTGATCGACGAAGCCGACCGTATGCTCGATATGGGCTTCATTCCCGACATTGAACATATCTGCACCAAACTGCCCACGAGTCGCCAGACGTTGCTGTTTTCGGCAACGATGCCGCCGCCGATTAAAAAGCTGGCGGACCGGTTTTTGTCGAATCCCAAATATATCGAAGTCGCGCGGCCTGCGTCGTCGAACCTCAACATCGAGGCAAAGCTGGTTAACGTTGTTCAGGCCAAAAAACGTGACGTGCTGCGCGATTTGATCCGCAGCGAAAATGTCCATACCGCGATCATATTTTGCAACCGCAAAACGACAGTGCGCGAGCTGAACAAAAGCCTGCAACAGCATGGTTTCCGCTCTGGCGAAATCCATGGCGACATTGACCAATCGACCCGCCAGAAAATGCTGGAAGCGTTTAAGGCAGGCACAATCAACCTGTTGGTCGCATCGGACGTTGCTGCGCGCGGTTTGGACATCAAAGGCGTCAGCCATGTCTTCAATTTTGATGCGCCGTGGCATCCCGATGATTATGTCCACCGCATCGGCCGAACCGGCCGTGCCGGGGCGAAAGGCAAAGCCTTTACCTTTGTGACCAAAGCCGACGAAGAGGCTATTGACAGCATCGAGAAGCTGATCGGTGGCAAGATCGAGCGGCTGGGTAAAGTTTCAGCACCTGAAGCTCCAGTCAAAGAAGCTAAAGCTGACACAGCCGCTAAGCCTGAACGTGCGCCACGGCGTGAACGTGTGGCAAAGCCCGAGGCTTCAACTATCGAGCGCGCTCCTAAACGCGAGCCAGCGGCTGCGGCAGAAAAGCCCAGAGCGACTCCGTCAAAGTCAGTTCCAGCCAAAGCAGCGGCTGCCAAAACAGCGCCGCCGAAATCCGATGGACCGGACGATGGCTGGAATGGCCCAATGCCCGAGTTTTTGAATTTCACTATTGCTGAGTAGGGGCGAAAAATGGGTTTCCCATATTGGGTTGAGACCTTCAGATCCCCATTTGTACTGAGTAGCTGCTGAGGACGTAGTCCGAAGTAGCGTATCGAAGTACCCTTTGCGTACTCCACGCCCTTCGATACGGCACTTCGCATTCGCTCAGCACCTACTCAGGGCAAACGGTTTTGGTGATTTTATCCAAAACAGTCTTTCTAGGTACCAACCTTCACCCACAAAAAAGGCCCGCCGAAGCGGGCCTTTTCTTTGTCTGCTACGGGAGCTTAAAAGCTGCCGCGAAGCGTTACGCCGAATGTGCGGGGTTCAGCCAAGAACTGCGAGAAGATCTGGCGACCCCCTGGATACTGCGCATCGACAAACGGTGCCGAGGTTGTGCCGGCCTGGAACGGCGTATTGAACGCAACCTGTGCATAGTCCTGATTGAAGATGTTCTGGCCCCAGAATTCGAGCGCCCATTTTTCATCAGCACCGCGGATACCGACGCGTGCATTGAACAATGCAAACCCGTCCTGTTCCTTTTGCGGGAACAGATCAGAACCGGTGTTGTAATCGGCAGTCATGCGGCTGTCGATGTAAACAAGGCCTGACATTCCGCTTGAACCAATATCAGGTGTCCAGGTTACCGACGCAGTCGTCACGATTTCTGGCGCGTTCGACAGATTGTCTCCGGGCAGTTTCCGCAATGCTGGGTCGAGCGGAGCGCCGCTACTGCTGCCAACCAGATTGTTGTTATAGCTGGCATTGGAGTAAGTGATGCCTGCTGCAACGCGGAAGTTCTGTGCAGGACGCAGCGAAGCTTCAACCTCGACGCCCTCTGAACGGACGCCATAGGTTACGTCATTCGCCGCACACGCTCCGGTGGTTGCCGCAGCGGCGTTGAAGTTAGCCCCTGCTGCCGATGCTGCTTGGTCACGGTCTGCTCCACCAAGGCTGGTGCCACAACCGTTCAGTGTCTGCACCAAGAAGACCGTTCCGTTGAAGGTATTCAACTGGAAGTTTTGGAAATCCTGACGGAAGGCAGCGACGCTGATGCTGAGTGGTCCGGTCGCATATTTCGCACCGATTTCGTAAGCATCGACGATTTCGGGGTCAAACTGTAAGCGACCAACAAGGGCCTGCGCTCCACCCACCGCTGCAAACGTGGTGGTCGGTACGCCTGCAACGACTTGGACCGGTGCTTTCAAAGCCGAGCGATCAAGGTTGAAGCCGCCTGCCTTATAGCCACGCGAATAGCTGGCATAGACCAGCAGATCCGAGTTGACCTTGTAAGACAAGATGCCCGTGCCCGAAAACTCGCTTTCGCTGCGTTTGTCGTTGATGCTGACGCCGTTGAGTTCAGCGGTCGAGTTGCCCTGACAGCTAAGACCAATCAATGCCCCTGCCAGTGCCCGTGCGGTTGGGTTGGGGTTGGTGAGGACGCTGGTCAAAGCCGCTTGCTGCGCGGTGCAGACGGTGTTGTTGTTGCCAAATGTCGCGCTGAAATCTTTACGCTCATTGGTGTAGCGGAGGCCCAAAGTCAGATCGAGACCTTCGGTGAAGTTGATAATGTTGTGCGTGAACAGTGCCCAGTTTTTGCTGGTCTGGTTGTAGCGATCGGTTGTCGATCCCAAATTGTTCAAACCGTCCAGCGCGACAAAGCCTGCCGCAACCGCAGCACCTGTTGCACCGCCGCCACTTGCACCCGCAATTGTTGCTGGCCCAACGACGGGAACGACGCAACCGGGGTTGGTTGGCGAATAAAGTCCGGCAAGTCCGCCACCCGAAATGATCCGGCACGTTGCAAAGCGGCCATATTGACCGCCAAAGCGCAGATTGTCCTGCACCCGCAGTTTTTCGTTGGCGTAAAATCCGCCGACGAGCCAATCGAGCGCGCCGCCAAAGGCTTCACCCTGCAAACGCACTTCTTGGGTGAAGGTTTTGAACTGACGGAACGCATCGTCACTTGGCGTACGGTACAGAATGTCAACTGTGCCGTAATCGGTGTCCGAACCCTGACCGCTCTTGTAATCGCGATAGCCAGTGATTGATGTCAGGTTAGCCGCGCCAAGATCCCATTTGACCTCTGCTGACAGACCGCCATCGGTGGTTTCGCCTGCAAAGCTGCGGCCCGGGCTGACCGAAATCTGGCGGCCATAGCCTTGGTTGAACGCCGTCAAGGATTGCCCCAGATCGCGCAAAACGTTGATGATGTTGTTGCCCGCAGGGTTCAATGGAGACAGCGGCGTCGATGGGTTATTGAGATTGCCGATGTACGGATTCACGGTGTTATCGACATATGTCGCAGCACAGCATTTTTCTTTGCGGTTGGTGTAGTCTGCAATCAGGCGGACGCTTACATCATCGTTTGGCTCCCACAGCAACTGGCCGCGCAGGAAATAGCGGTTGCGTGTGTTGACGTCGGTGTTGTTGGTGGTGTCTTTGTAGAAACCATCGCGCTTTACATACACACCATCAAGCCGTGCTGCGATTGTTTCGGTAATCGGGCCAGTGACGCTGCCGGAAAAACGCATGAAGTTGAAATTGCCATAGGTTGCCTCGGCTTTGACGCCGAAATCGAAATCGGGCTTTTTCGAAATGATGCTGATCATACCGGCAGAAGCATTACGACCACCAAGCGTGCCTTGCGGGCCGCGCAGCACTTCGACGCGTTCGATTTCGCCAAGTTCATTCAGGCCGATGCCCGAACGCGAACGGTACACGCCGTCGATGAATACCGCGACCGAGCTTTCAAGACCGGGGTTGTCACCAACCGTGCCGATGCCGCGAATACGCGCTGAACCGTTTGCTTCGGAACCGGTGGACGACACCAACAACGATGGCGCAACCTGGTTCAACTGGCGAATGTCGTTCGCGCCGCTGTTTTGCAATGTTTCCGCCGTAACCGCAGAAATCGCCAATGGCACATCGGCCAGCGACTGTTCGCGACCCTGCGCAATAACGACAATGCCTTCGTCGCCTGTGCTGTCCGCTTCCTCTGTTTGCGCTTCGTCTTGCGCAAACGCAGCCATAGGCGCAGTTAGGGCAGCGGCAGCCACAGATAGCGTAAGTAGCGACTTTAGAGCTATGGATTGCTTTTTCATCATTCTCTCCAACGGTTGAAATTATCTTTTGGGGAATTGCAGACTTATTATTTACATTTATAGCTAGGACGATTTTCGAGATAGGTCACGCGTTTGAAACCTACATGCATGTAGAATTTCAAAAATTGCGGCAATTATGCAACAATCCTACTTACTGGCCTTTTTCCCCGGGCATGACGATTTCGTCGGGCCGCTTTCCGCGCTGATACGCCGGAAAGCCTGCGACCCATGTTTCGTGCACGATCGTCCCACGAATTTGGCTGGGAGAGGACAGCAACGGATCGGTATCAACCAACACGAAATCGGCTCTGTAACCCGGCAGCAATGCACCGACTTTGCTTTCGGCAAAGGAAGCGAACGCAGCGCCAGTAGTGAAACCGGCCAATGCCTGTTCGCGGGTTACGCGTTCGGACGGAATCCAGCCGCCAAAGGGTTGACCCTTTTCGTCTTCGCGGCTGATTGCAGCAGCGATGCCGTGGAAGGGATTGGGTGCCTCAACCGGGGTATCCGAACCAAAGGCTAGTTTACCGCCAGCCTTCAGGATCGATTGCCAAGCATACGCGCCTTTGAGCCGTTCTGGCCCCAAACGGACTTCAGCCATCAACCGGTCGGATGTCTGATGCACGGGCTGCATTGACGAAATAATGCCGTTCCTTGAAAGGCGCGGCAAGTCTGCGGGATCAACGATTTGAACATGCTCGATCCGCCAGCGGCGATCGCCGGCAAAAGTATCGGCCAAATCTTCAACCGCACCAATCGCATCGTCATTTGCCGCATCGCCAATAGCGTGCACTGCCGTTTGGAACCCGTCCATCGATGCACGGACCATCATATTGCGGACTTCGGCGCTGGGTTGAAATTGCAGCCCGGTCTGCCCCGGGGTGTCCGCATAGGGCTTTTTTAACCAAGCCCCGCGGCTACCCAAAGCGCCATCCAAATAGATTTTCACCCCGCCCAAACGCAGCTTATCATCGTACAACCATGGTGTCGGTTTCGACCCTGCAATTGCGGTCATATTCGCAAGGCCGCCGGCATAGCCAAAGATGCGGATAGACAGCCAGCCTTCATCGCCCGCACGGCGATAGGTTTGCCAATCATCCATTGTCGTGCCCATGTCGGCAATCGATGTGACGCCGACTTTTAACAGGGCCTGTTGCGCCTCGATAAGCGCTGCATCGCGGTCGCGCGGGGCCGCGACGGGGACATGTTTGCCGACCAATTCGGAGGCCGCATCGATAAAGATGCCGCTGGGCTTTCCGCCCACCATTTCAATCCGACCGCCGGTTGGCGCTTTGCTAGCGGCAGTGACGCCAGCGATTTCGATCGCGCGGGTGTTTGCCCAACCGGCATGGCCATCAACGCGTTCCAGCCACACCGGACGGTCGGCGATGATGGAGTCGAGATCAGCGGCGGTGGGAAAGCGGCCCAGCTCCCATTTCTCCTGATTCCATCCGCGTCCGATAATCCAGCGCCGGTCGGGATTTTTGTCCGCATAGGCTTTCAACGCAGCCTGCGCCTCGGCCAGTGAATTGGTCGCCGAAAGATCCAGAGTCAGTGCCTGAAAGCCCAGCCCCATGACATGGCCATGCGCGTCAATCAGCCCGGGCAGCATCACTTTGCCCCGGCCATCAATCCGGTAATCGAGTTCTTTAGCCATATCCTTGGAGACTTTGTCGCCCCGCATTACCAGTCTTGCAACGTTGCCCTGCCGGTCAATCAACAATCCGGTAAAGCGGACGATTTTGCCGTCTTTATCCAGCGTGATGCCGTCGATGTTTTCGATCAGGCCATCGGCTAATGCAGGGATCGCGCACGCGGCGAGCATCAATGCGCTCAGTAGTTTCAACGTCTTCATCTTTTTGGCAACCTCCGCACCAGTGCACTCGTATCCTGCCGACCACCGCCCATATGCTGAACGTCGGAGAAAAACTGATCGACCATCGCAGCGAGTGGAATGCTGGCGCCATTGGCCCGCGCCTCATCGACAGCAAGACCCAAGTCCTTACGCATCCAGTCAACCGCAAAGCCAAAATCAAATTCACCTTTGGCCATCGTTGCCCAACGATTATCCATCTGCCAGCTTTGCGCCGCGCCGCCCGATATGGAATCGAACACTTTGTCGAGATCAAGCTCGGCGCATTGGGCAAAATGCATGGCTTCGGACAGCCCCTGCAAAACCCCGGCAATACAAATCTGGTTAGCCATTTTTGCGGTCTGTCCGTCCCCAGGCCCGCCAACATGAACAACGCGTTTGGCATAAGCCGCCATAATAGGGCGTGCGGCCTCAACCGAGGGAACCGTTCCGCCGCACATAATCGCTAGCGTGCCGTTTTCGGCACCGGCTTGCCCGCCGGTGACCGGCCCGTCCACGCACAGCAACCCGCGTCCTTTTGCCTCGACCCCCAATTGACGGGCGATCCGGGCGGACACAGTCGTGTGGTCAATATACAGCGAGCCTTTGGCCATTGCGGCAAAGGCGCCATCGCGTCCCAATGTCACGCTTGCCAGATCGTCATCCGTGCCAACGCAGCTGATGACAACATCGGCGTCCTTTGCGGCCTCTGCAGGCGAACCCGCCAAAGTTCCGCCATGTGCTGCAACCCACGTCTCGGCTTTGCCGCGCGACCGGTTGAACACAGTCATCTGATGATCGGCCTTGGAAAGGTGGCGCGCAATCGGCCCGCCCATCACACCCAGACCGATAAATGCTATTCTTGCCATGAGGCTGCTCTAATGTTTGTTTTCTTGAATAGCCAGATGCGTTAGGGGGCATCGCCTATGACCAATCAAACTCCAAGCGAACTCCTGACCCTTGACGATGTCCTTGCAGCGCACGACCGCATTCGCGAAGCGATTGTCGCCACGCCGACGTTGCACAGCCAGACTTTGTCGCAGCTGACAGGAGCAAACATCTATCTGAAGTTTGAAAACCTGCAATTTACGGCGGCTTTCAAAGAGCGTGGGGCGTTAAATGCGCTGTTGCAACTTTCGCCAGAGGCGCTGAAACGGGGCGTCATCGCTGCATCGGCGGGCAACCACGCGCAAGGATTAAGCTATCATGGCACGCGGCTTGGCGCGCTTGTTACGATTGTGATGCCCGAAACAACGCCCACAATAAAAGTTATGCAGACCGAGGCGGTCGGCGGCAAAGTCGTGCTGCACGGCGAAAAGTTTGATGACGCCTATAAACATGCCCGTATGTTGGAAAAGGAACTGGGGCTGACATTCGTTCACCCGTTCGATGATCCACATGTCGCGGCGGGGCAGGGAACCATTGCGCTGGAAATGCTAGAAGCTGTGCCAGAGCTTGACATGCTGGTCGTACCCATCGGTGGCGGCGGATTGCTGTCGGGCATGGGCATAGCGGCACGCGGATTGAAGCCTGATATCGGCCTAGTTGGTGTGCAGGCAGAGCTCTTTCCTAGCATGTATGCATTGTTGAATAACAAACAAATGCCATGCGAAGGCGATACCCTGGCTGAAGGCATTGCGGTCAAAGTACCGGGCGAATTCACGTCAAAAGTCATCCGCGAATTGGTCGATGAAATTGTGCTGGTGTCCGAACCGCAACTGGAAACCGCAGTCAGCCTGATACTGCAGATTGAAAAAACAGTCGTCGAAGGGGCAGGCGCTGCTGGACTTGCAGCGGTGATGGCGAACCCGGACATGTTCCGCGGCAAGAATATCGGGATCGTTCTGTGCGGCGGTAACATCGATACGCGGCTTCTCGCTAACGTGCTGTTGCGCGATCTGGCGCGATCTGGACGATTGGCGCGCTTGCAGATTACTTTGCAGGATCGCCCCGGTGCGTTGTTTAAAGTGATGAAATTGTTCAACGACCATCAGGTGAACATCATCGAAATATACCATCAGCGCATCTTCACCACGCTGCCTGCAAAAGGGTTGATAACCGACATCGAATGCGAGGCACGCGACGCCGATCAACTGCAACGCTTGATCGACGATATGAGAGCGTCAGGATATAAGGTTGCGCGGGTCGAGCTGAATTAGAACATTCTTGGTAAACGCCCTTTTCAGCACAGATGGAACGCGTCATAACAATGGCACTGTAAACACTTTTGCTGCACCCGGGGTTTCATGACTGCACCCGTCCGTTTTCCAAGATTCTTTGTAACGAACCCTAGCCCGTGCCCCTATCTGCCGGGCAAGACCGAGCGCAAGGTTTTCACCGAGCTGTCCGGCGCCCATTCGGCGGAACTGAACGAGGCCTTGGGGCGTATCGGTTTTCGCCGGAGCCAAAATGTTGCGTACCGGCCCAGCTGCACCGATTGCAAAGCCTGTGTGGCCGTACGCATCCTGACCGACAAGTTTGAACCCAGCACAACACAGCGCAGAATCCTTAAGCGCAATGCCGATCTGGAAGTGCGCGCCTGCCGCCCTTGGTCCACCGGCGAACAGTTCACATTGTTGCAGAAATATCTGAGCCAACGCCATCCGACCGGCGGCATGGCGGGGATGGATGAGCTAGACTTTGCCGACATGGTCGAACAAACTCCGGTCCATAGCCATATAGTCGAATACCGGCTACCATCCCGTTATGGCCGCCCAGGCGAACTGGTTGGGGCCTGCATTACCGACCAACAGGGCGACGGTCTGTCGATGGTCTATAGCTTTTATGATTCAGAAGCGGAGGGTCGCTCGGGCCTAGGCAACTTCATCATCATGGACCACATCATGCGCGCCCGCGACGCGGGGCTGCCCTATGTCTATCTGGGCTATTGGGTCGAGGGCGCGGCGCGGATGCAGTATAAAACCCGCTATCGCCCCCTGGAAAAACTGACCCCGGGCGGTTGGGTGGATTTCGAAACCGGCGTCCCGGCGGTGATACCGGCTTAAGAGGCAGGACCTAATCTTAAGACACCAGCCGCAGTAGCGCCGCAATTCCGGCTACTCCCAGGATTACCCCCACCAACGTCCGCCACACCGGCTCGCTGACTGTGCCAAAGGCCATCTCGCCCAACCGCGTACCGATATAAAGCGCGGGATAGCACAGCACCGATAGCCACAGCAGGCGCAGATTCGCCGTCCCTATGGCAAACGACGCGATGCTGCCCGCAATAGCGGTCGCAAAAAACACCATCAGCATCGAACCACGCGCCACCGCAGGCGGCAATTTCCTTCGCATATAATAGGGCACCACCGGCGGCCCGGGCATCGAGGCAAAGCCGGTCAGCACGCCCGCCGCAAGCCCCGTCGCCCAAGTTTCCTTGCGCCCAGGAACTGCTGCTTCCTTGGCAGGTACAAACATCAGCGCGAAAGCTGCAATCGCCAGCATCGCAATCGAAACCCGCGCCACATCGGCAGGCGTCACCGAGAGCAACCAAACGCCAAAGGGCGTTGCCAGCACCGCCGCAATCGCAATGGGAATGGCCGTCTCCCGCTCCCCATCGGCCAATATCCGTTTCAGCCCAATCGGCCCTGCGAGCAATTGCAACAGGATCGAAATGACCACCGACTGCACCGGCTCCACTATCAGGCCAAGCAAAGGCACAAGGATAATCGCAAGGCCAAAACCCGTCAGCCCGCGCACAATGGATGCACCGAACACAAGCGCGAGCGCCACCGCAAATGTCGTGGGACTAAAGCCACCGAGCAATTCTGACCACATCACTTTTTTAATGTTACCAGCCAAGCATCGGGCATTGCGCCATAACGCAGCGGTAGCAAGCTTGTGCCAAGACCTGCGGTCACAAAAACGCGCTGACCGTTGTCGTTTAAGGCACCACAAGCGAAGCGATCTCCATAGTCAGATACGTAAGTCAACGCGCCGAAGAACGGGAACACGATCTGCCCGCAATGCGTGTGTCCGGCAAATACGGCGACAACTGCCGATGGCATTTCAGGCACTACGTCGGGGCTATGCG
>JANOTI010000008.1:0-1920 GCA_031416255.1 Sphingomonadales bacterium
TGGGCGCGCCGGCTTGCTATATCGATGGCCCCGCCGCCAACAGCGAATATGAATTGTTCCCCGATGCGCTGGAACGGCTCGAGCCTTATATCCTTGCTGCAATGAAGCGCGTGCCCGCCTTTGGAGAGGTTGGCATCAAGAAGATATACAATGGCGCAATCGCTTACACGCCCGACGGGTCGCCTATAATTGGCCCTGCCTGGGGCCTTAAAAACTTTTGGCTTAACGAAGGCCATAGTTTCGGGGTCACCGCCGCTGGGGGCGCGGGTTGGCAATTGGCGCACTGGATTGTGGACGGCGAACCGACCATCGACATGATGGGTGTCGATCCGCGCCGCTTTGGCGATTACGCCGGACGGGGCTTCCTGATTGAGAAGAATGAAGAGGCCTATGCCAAGGTCTTTTCGGTGCATTATCCCGATGAGGAGCGCGAAGCGGGCCGCGCATTGCGCCGGACGCCCTGTTACGACCGGATGAAGGCTTTGGGCGCAGTATTCGGCAGCGTGTTTGGTTGGGAGCGACCAAACTGGTTTGCTCCGCAAGGATACGCACTGAGCGAGGCTGATCTTGATAAGCCCGATGTGTTGTTGAACAACAATCATCCGGTTGTGCAGGACGAACTCGCCCGCGAAAAATGGTCGTTCCGCCGCTCGAACTATTTCGAACATGTCGGCAATGAGTGTCTGCACGTCACAAAGCATGTCGGCATTCAAGACATGAGCGCTTTCGCCAAATGCGAGATTTCGGGGCCGGGTGCGGAAGGCTGGCTTGACCAGTTGCTAACCAACGCAGTGCCGAAAAAGATCGGGCGGGTGACGTTGTCGTATTTGTTAACGTCCAAAGGCGGGGTACGCAGCGAGTTCACCGTCTATAAAGCCGCGCCGCAGCGCTATTATCTCGTCTCAGCGGGCGCGTATGAACGGCACGATCATGACTATCTGAAAAAAGCTATGCCGCGCGACGGCTCGGTTGCTTTCGAACGGCTGACAACGGCGATGGGCGTGCTGGTGCTAGCAGGGCCGCGTTCACGCGATATGTTGGCAAAGCTGACCGATACTGACCTATCCAGCGAGGCCTTTCCGTGGCTGACCGGCAAGAAAATGAGCATTGGTCTGGCGCAGGTCGATGCGCTGCGCGTCAATTTCATCGGCGAGCTGGGCTGGGAAATTCATCATCCGATTGAGATGCAGAATTACATTTTCGACCGCCTGATGGAGGCAGGTGCAGAATTTGCGATCAAGCCGTTCGGCATCCGTGCAATGACATCGATGGCGCTGGAGAAAAGCTACAAGCTGATCCCGCGCGAATTGTCGGTTGAGTATTCAGCGTATGAAAGCGGACTGGACCGCTTCATTAGCCTTAAGAAACCGTCCTTTTATGGACGCGACGCTTTGCTTAAGTGGAAGGAGCGCGGCGGGGCCAACACGTTGGTAACGATGGAAGTACACGAGGTCACCGACGCCGACGCACGTGGTTCCGAGGCGATCTATCAAAGAGATGAATTGGTGGGGCGCGTGACTTCGGGCGGCTATGGTTGGCGCGTTGGCAAGTCGCTCGCGCTCGCAATGGTGCAGCCTGATTTGGCGCATCCCGGTGCTGAGTTTGAAATCGCCATTTTGGGTGTGCGTCATAAGGCCAACATCATAGCGGACTCGCCATTCGACCCCGATAACCACGCATTGACGAGCTAGGCCGGTGTCGCGCTTCGCCCCGATTGCCAGTTGGCTTGACCAAGACCGTAAAGGTCACACGCTGCCGCGCGCGTTATACGTCAGCGAGGAGGCGTTCGAATTCGACACACAGGTGATGCTGAAATCGGTCTGGCTTTATGCGTGCACCGCCGCACATGTGAAAAACCCGGGCGATTTTTTCGTGTTTGAACTGGCGCACAATTCGATCATTATCGTGCGTGGGCGCGAC
>JANOTI010000009.1:0-20773 GCA_031416255.1 Sphingomonadales bacterium
GTTCGGGATTGATTCGCAGGCCGACATCAACGCTATCGTCCAAATAGGAAGCAAATCGCGCATGCTGCCCGGGGGTGTTGAAAATGATGTGGTTCGATATGGCAACAATCTCGGCCATGTCCGCTGCTTTGTAGCCCGCGCAATAGGTCGCAATCTCCCCCGAATAATAATCCCGCGCCAACCGCGATTCCCACAGGCCTGAACTGCAAACGCCGTCGAGATATTCACCGATCACCGGAGCCAGCGACCACATCGAAAACGCCTTCATCGCGCACAGAATTTTGGCGCCCGAACGTGCCTTGACGTCGGCGAGGATCGCAAGGTTCCGCCGCACCGCGACCTCGTCCACGACAAAGGCAGGCGACGGCACGCGGTTCAAGTCAAATCGGGCAAAAGCTCGCGGGGAGCCAGCTTTGGTTTCCATATTTATCGTTCCGTTTTTGGTTATCGCAGAGGCGCAGAGTTCATGCAGAGACCACAGAGGGTTTATTCTGGTTTGTGATCGTTGACCATTCTCCGAATGCCCTCGACCATAGTTGCTTCTGAAAAATTCAGAAGCAGCCCGACGGGCTGTTTGAATATTCGCAAATACGTCAGTAATTGCCTGCTGTGCGCTTTGCTCAATTTCTCGACAGATTTGATTTCCAAAATCAACCTGCATTCGACAAGAATGTCAATTTTGTAAGCAGCCTCAAAAAATTAACCATCAAATACCAAAGGAATAGCAACCTGACGCTCTACATTTAGCCCTCTAGATACCAATCGCCCCGCAAGGATCGTTTCATAAACATTCTCGAACAATCCGGGACCAAGTTCACGATGGATAGCAATACACTCATGAACCACGATGGCACTGATTTCATCAATATGCAAAATCACCCCCTCTGCGATCTCTGCGTAAACTCAGCGTCTCTGCGAGAACAAAAAACCTAAAAAGCCAACGGCCCATCCAATTCCTTCACCTGCCACGGCAAGCCATGCTGGTTCAGCATTTCCATAAACGGATCAGGATCGAACTGTTCGATGTTCCACACACCAGCGCCGCTCCATTGGCCAGTCACCACCATCGCCGCACCAATCATGGCGGGAACGCCGGTGGTGTAGCTGACCGCCTGGTTGCCCGTTTCCGCATAGCATTCTTCATGGTCGCAGATGTTATAGATATACATCGTCTTTTCCTTGCCATCACGCCCCAGCCCGGTGGCGATGCAACCGATATTGGTTTTGCCCTTAGTCGTCGGGCCAAGCGACGCCGGTTCGGGTAGCACAGCCTTCAGGAACTGCAGCGGCACGATCTCGCGGCCTTCATACATCACTGGGTCAATCCGGGTCATACCGACCGCCTGAAGTACGTTCAGATGCGTGATATAGGCATCGCCAAAAGTCATCCAGAACCGGATGCGCTTGATTTCGGGCAGATGCGTTTTCAGGCTTTCGATTTCTACATGATACATCAGGTACATGTTTTTCGGGCCAACCGCCTCAAAATCGAACGGCTGCTTAACCGACATTGCCGGCGTTTCCACCCAGTCGCCATTTTCCCAGTGACGGGCAATTGCAGTGACTTCGCGGATGTTAATCTCGGGGTTGAAGTTGGTGGCAAAGGCTTGGCCATGATCGCCGCCGTTGCAATCGAGAATGTCGAGTGTGTCGATGCGGTCGAAGTAATGTTTCTTCAAATAGGTGGTGAACACGCTGGTCACGCCGGGATCGAAGCCTGAACCCAACAGCGCGGTCAGCCCAGCGTCTTTGAACCGGTCCTGATACGCCCATTGCCAGTGATATTCGAACTTGGCGACATCGAGCGGTTCGTAGTTCGCTGTGTCCATATAATGCACGCCAGCGGCAAGGCAGGCGTCCATGATGTTGAGGTCTTGGTAAGGCAGCGCAAGGTTCACAACGAGTGCTGGCTTGATCTGATTCAGCAATGCGGTGGTCGCGGCGACATCGTCCGCATCAAGCCCGTAAGTGTCGATCGACACGCCAGTGCGCTCCATAACCGACGCGGCAATCGCATCGCATTTCGATTTGGTGCGGCTCGCCAGACTGATGTGCGAAAAGATATCTGCATTCCCAGCTTGCAATTGGGCCATTTTATGCACCGCGACCGAACCGACACCGCCTGCACCGATTACCAAAACTCTGCTCATGTGTTACGCCCTTCGACATAGATTCGTTATGGTAACGGCATATAGAGGGCTTTGATGACAGAACAAGAATTGCTGAACCCAAAACGCAAGCCAAGCCGCGAGGGCGTGATGCGTGCGATGAAAAAAATTGCCGACATCCTTCCGCCGACGCCTTTGTTGCCGTTGGAAGTTGATGGCCGGATTGTGTGGTGTAAAGCGGAAATGCTGCAACCAATCGGCGCGTTCAAGATCCGCGGCGCTTGGCACCGGATATCTGACCTGACCAATGATGAGCGTGCGCGCGGCGTTGTCGGCGTGTCCAGCGGAAACCATGCACAGGGTGTTGCATGGGCGGCAAAGCGGCTGGGCATAGCGGCCAAAATCGTGATGCCCGAAAATGCGCCCATAGCGAAAATTGAAGCGACACGAGCATTGGGGGCGGAGGTTATCCTCTATCAACGCCCGGGGCAGGATCGTGACGCCATCGCGGCTGAGTTGGTCGCGCAGACCGGCGGCACACTCGTCCATGCCTTTGGTGACCCTTGGGTGATTGAGGGGCAGGGGACGTTGGGAGTAGAAGCAGAGGCGCAGCTAAAGGCGCGCGGCATTGAAGGTCCGTTGCACATCATTGCCTGTTGTGGCGGTGGCGGTCTATCGGGCGGGCTTGGGCTGGCTTGTCCCGATGCACTGCTGTCTATCGCTGAACCTGAAGGTTGGGATGATGTGATCCGTTCCTTAGAAGCTGGCGAGATTGTCGCGGTGCGGGATCAAAGTTTTGCAACACCGTGCGACGCGCTGCAAACGCCCCAAACTTTCCCGATTAATTTTGAGATATTGAGCAGGCGCGTGACCAGTAGCGCAGTTGTAACACCGGCAGAGATTTCAGCCGCGATGCTATTGGTATTTGAACGCTTGCATCTGGTTGTCGAGCCAGGCGGTGCAGCGGCGCTTGCAGGAGTATTATCTGGAAAGATTGAACTGCTAGCAACGCCGGTGGTTACGCTCTCGGGCGGCAATGTTGATCGCGCAACATTTGCTGCGATGGTTCTCTCCTGAACTAACGTCTTCAGGTTACCGGTGAGCAAATGCGGCGGGTGGGCTTATCAAGTTCGATCAGCCCACCACGCCCGTTATTTAGCCGCAGGTGATTTCAGGTATCCGATGATAGCCGTACGTTCTGCAGCGTTGGGAACAGCGAGATACATCTTGCTGCCCTTGACCATTTTCTGCGGACCCAGAAGCCAT
This sequence comes from Sphingomonadales bacterium, assembly GCA_031416255.1. Classification (GTDB taxonomy): domain Bacteria; phylum Pseudomonadota; class Alphaproteobacteria; order Sphingomonadales; family Sphingomonadaceae; genus Sphingorhabdus_B. Next base: position 3,375 of record JANOTI010000009.1, read on the forward strand.
TGGTCGAGCGTCTTGTCGTTCCAGACAATTCCCGATTTTTTCAACGCAGGGGAATACGCATAGCCGGTAACAAGCCCCGCTTTTCGTCCAAAAACACCCTTGTGCGATGGGCCAATTTTGTTTGCCGCCATTGTATGACAAGAACTGCATTTGCGTTTGTACAGATCAGCCCCCGATGCCGCAGCGGATTGCGCAACCACTTCGCGGGGTTGAGCTACAGAAAACAGCAACCCTGCTACTGCGATGGCAACAAATGCAATTTGCGCGTTTTTCACCACGATACCGATCACTTATCGATAATATCGCGGTGCATCGGTGCAAGTGCCGCGATCAACCGGTTTTGCGAACGAAAGGGAACGTCCATTTTGTTCAAGGTAATCTGCAGCTCTTCGACCAAAGCATAAAACGAACCTTCATTCACATTCATGCCGCGATGCGATTCAGCCATAGTCCGCCCTGAATAGGTGCAGGGCCCCTTCATGATAACGCAGAACTGTTCAACCAGTTGCAACTTGATCCGATCCTGATCGGAATTTTCAAAAAATGGCTTGGTTTTGGGATTGGCCAACCAACGCACCATGACATCATCCATGATTTTTGTCAGGCCTTCGCGTCCGCCAAAGCTGTCAAACAAGCCAGTGTCGTCTGTAATAACCGGTAAGGTCGGAGCACTTGGCTTGATATCGGGGTCGGATACTTCTGGCTCTTGCAAAGCGGCCATCGCCATTTGCGGAAGCATTACAGCAGCAGCGGTGATTAAAAGCAGTTTCGCTTTCATGTGAAAAATCCTTTGTAATAGTTGAGGTTCAGAAACCGATTTGTAGTGAAGCATAGGCTGCGCGTTGGTCGCGCAACGCGATTTGACCGAGATCAACATAAGCCAGTGTCAGCGATACATTTCGCGTCGGTGCGTATGCGATAAACACATCCTTGGCACTTTCTTCGCGGAAGGTTGTGCCACCCAATGCGCCTTCTAGGCGGTTGGATTTGGTCCGAAACTCCGCGCCTATGGCCAGCTTGCGTGTCAGCAGATACGCGGCTGAACCCTCAAATTGGAGTTTGTATTTCTGATCCATTCCACCAAGGCCGCCAAAGCCCAATATGCCAAACTGGTTGGCTTTTGTCAGGCGCCCTGTGGCGTTAAGAAGCAGGCTTTGTGAAAGGATGATTTTTGTCGCAGAGGCATAGATATCCAGGCCTTTTCGTTTCACGCCTAAAGCACCTGCAACGACTGTTTTGTCGTCGTTGACTTTATACTGAACACCAACGGCAATTTGGGGGAGAAGCGAGTCTTGTTCGAGCACAGCGTCGCCGATCAATCTAACTTTTGCGCCAAATATGGTCTGGCGTATCGAGTACTCTCTACCCAGCCCAATGGCGTCTCCGACAGCGTTCAGGTTGAAACTTTGCCGCGCAATCGAAACTTCTACGCGGTTTGCGTAAGAAAGTTGTCCGCCAAACGATGTCAGAGAAAAATCTCGTGAGTTCACACCGGTAACGAAGGCGCTCGCGCCAATCTCATTTCGCGTACCGTATCCTCCGATCAAAGCCCATGGTGTCAGACCTCCGCCTGCAGCGCCTTCGATTTGGCTAACGCCGCCAGTCAGCAGTAATCTTCCGCCACCTTTATAAAATGGAACATTATCGGCTGTATCCGTGACATCGGAGGCCTCGGTTCGATCTCCGCTGGTAGCTTCTTGCTCAGCCTCATCTATGGACGTTTCACCTAAGGTGTCTTTCGCAGATACCGTGTTTGCTAACGCGATGTGTGGTGACGCCAACAACAACAAAGTTGCGGCTGAAACATGCAATTTGGATTTTTTTCGGAGTGTCATCCCAATTCCCCTCGAATATGACAATATTGTGGCGCTAAAAATGCGCTACATTATCAATTACGATGGGAGTCATGATGCGGATGCACCGCGTGCAAAATAAACTTAATGCGCTCAGATTTTATTTATCATGTGCGAAGAAATAGAGTTTCTGGTTGGAGCTACGCAGCCTCGGCGAGCCTCAACTCCATCCGCTCCCATACCTCGACCAATGCGTCGGTCAACGCGCGCATCATCGCTTCGTTATGCTGAGGGCCTGGGGTAAAGCGAAGGCGCTCGGTGCCTCGGGGGACAGTCGGGTAGTTGATCGGCTGCACATAGGCACCGTATTCAGCGAGCAAGATATCGCTGATCTTCTTTGCCTTAACCGGATCGCCGACCATCAACGGGACGATATGCGTTTCGCTCAATAAGACAGGAAGACCCGCCTCGGCCATCATAGACTTCAATATCGCGGCGTTGGCTTGTTGGGCCTCACGCTCTTCACTGGAGGCCTTCAGATGCTTTACAGCGGCCAGCACGCCCGCAACCAAAACGGGCGAAAGGCTTGTCGTGAAGATAAAGCCCGGTGCATAGCTGCGGATCACATCGACGATGCGCTGATCAGCCGCGATATAGCCACCCATAACGCCGAATGCTTTGCCCAAAGTGCCTTCGATAATCGTCACGCGGTCTGCAACAGCATCGCGCTCAGAGATACCGCCACCGCGAGCGCCGTACATGCCAACGGCGTGGACTTCGTCGCAATACGTTAGTGCATTATACCGATCCGCAAGATCACAAATCGCACCAATCGGTGCAACATCGCCATCCATAGAATAGACGCTTTCAAACGCGATCAGCTTTGGCGCATCCGGATTATCGGCGGCCAGTAATTCCTCAAGATGCGCCAGATCATTGTGCCGCCACACGCGCTTTTCTGATCCGGAATTGCGGATGCCAGCAATCATCGAGGCGTGGTTCAGCTCGTCGGAATAGATGATGCAGCCGGGAAGAATTTTTGCCAGTGTGGACAGCGTCGCGTCGTTCGACACATAACCGGATGTAAACAGCAACGCGCCGTCTTTGCCGTGCAGATCAGCGAGTTCGGTTTCCAACTCGACATGGTAATGCGTGTTGCCACCAATGTTGCGGGTGCCACCGGAGCCAGCGCCAACATCGTGCAATGCTTCTTCCATCGCCGCGATAACTTTTGGATGCTGCCCCATGCAAAGATAGTCGTTCGAACACCAGACGGTGATTTCTTTGGGGCCGTTATGCCCTGCAAAACAACGAGCGTTCGGGAATTGACCCTTGTTGCGTAATATGTCGATGAATACCCGGTACCGCCCCTCGGAATGGAGCCGGTCTATAGCCTTGTCGAAAATGTCATCGTAGTTCATCGAAAAACACCCTGAGTTTTTTTGCCCCATAAGCGCGGTTTTCATCGAAATCCAGCGAGAACGATTCTCAATTTCCGATCAGATTGATTGAATGTGTGATAATCCATAGTTGCTGAGTTGCTCCGCATAAGCGGAAACAGCGTTTATATCCCCGGTTGTGACAAATGTCCCAAGGGTGTTTTTCTGCGGCCATATTTGGTCTTTGGTTAGATGGACGACACGCCGCATTATTCCATCAGACCCGTCAACAAAGCGGATGTCCTGCCGATGTCCCAGCTCTGATGCAGCGTGCGAAAGCTCTTTTTCAACAAGAGGAAAATGCGTGCATCCAAGGATAATAGTATCCAGTTTTTCTCCGTATAGCTGATGGATAAGCCCTTCCACAGCGTTGCGAAACATTGACGTATCGCGTTGTTCGCCCCGTAATTTGGCTTCGGCGGCAAAGACAAGATCAGGAGCAGCATGCCGCAGCATTTTTTTGCCTTTGGCATGTTCCAATTCGAGTCGATCCACATATGGCTGTCGAATTGTTGCATTGGTGCCAAGTAAACCAAACACGCCGGTACGTGTCGCCAACGCAGCCGGTTTGATAGCGGGTACAGTGCCTACGATCGGAACTCCCAACACCGAACGGGCGTGGCTCAACGCAATGACCGAGGCGGTGTTGCAGGCAATAACAACTAAGCGAGGACGGAAGCGTTCACTAAGCCGGCCCAACAATGCGCAAACGCGAGTAGCAACCTCCATCTCGCTTTTTTCGCCATAAGGCAGGCCTGCATAGTCGGCTGCATAAACGATAGGAGCTTGCGGTAAAGCGGCGCGAACCTTGTCGTAAACCGATAAACCACCAATGCCGGTGTCGAAAAAAAGCAATGGTTGTGATGGATCGACCATAGAAACCGCTGATAGTGCGCCTTTTCCCTTGATACAATCGCCATTGAGCCTGGTCTGGAAAGGCGTTAAGGTTGGAACAAATCAGGAAAAGGATTTTCAATGCTCGGGATAGAATTGGTTTTTGCCGTGCTGCTGGGCTATGCCCTGGGGTCAATACCTTTTGGCCTTATCCTGACCTATTTGGGCGGTGCAGGAAACATTCGAGAGATTGGATCGGGCAATATTGGTGCAACCAATGTTTTGCGTACCGGGCGAAAATCGCTCGCCGCCTTGACGCTTATTCTTGATCTGTTGAAAGGTACCTTCGCGGTTCTGTTGGCGCGGCATTTCTTTCCCGGGACCGAAACCATCGCTGCCGCCGCTGCCTTTTTCGGGCATTTATATCCAGTCTGGCTGCGCTTTAGGGGCGGGAAAGGTGTTGCAACCTATGCCGGGATATTGTTCGGTTTGTTTTGGCCAATGGGGCTTACATATACTGTCGCATGGATTGGCATATTGTTCCTTACCCGCACATCGTCGCTTGCGGGACTCAGCGCCGCAGTCGTAGCACCAATCGCAGCTTGGGGTGTTAGCAGGCCTGATTTCATCCCTCTACTGATGGCGTGCAGTGCGATCATTTTTTGGATGCACCGCGAAAACATAAAGCGGCTGACGGCAGGAACCGAACCAAAAATCGGCCAGAAATAATTCCGTGTCAGACGATTTCGCCAGACTGCGGTTGATCCGTTCGCCCAATATCGGGCCCGTGAGTTATCGGCAATTGATCGGCCGTTTTGGCAGCGCTACTGAGGCCTTAGCGGCTTTGCCTGATTTGGTAATGCGCGGCGGCGGCGCGTTTAAGGCCGCGACAGAGGCATCGGTTGAGCGCGAACTGGTTGCGGCAAAATCCTGCGGCAGCAAGCACATATTTTGGGATTCACCCGAATATCCGGCCCTGCTTTCTGAAATAGACAATGGTCCAGTCGCATTCATGGCTCGCGGCGACATGGCCTTGGCTCATCGTTCTGTGATTGCAATGGTCGGTGCACGTAACGCTTCGGCGGCAGCGTGTAAGTTTGCCCGCAATCTTGCCCTGGAATTGGGTGAGGCGGGGATTACTGTGGTTTCGGGTCTTGCACGAGGGGTGGATACGGCTTCGCACATCGGCGCGCTTGGCACCGGCACCATAGGCGTGATTGCTGGCGGCATCGACATTGTTTACCCACCGGAAAATGCGGATCTTCAACAATCCGTCGGTGACAAGGGCCTGTTGATTGCCGAAATGCCGCCAGGTACCGAGCCCCGGGCACGCCATTTTCCATACCGGAATCGTATCATCGCAGGCCTAGCGCTTGGAACAGTTGTTGTCGAAGCGGTGCCAAAATCGGGATCGTTAATTACTGCTAGGCTGGCGGGTGAGTATGGACGCGAAGTAATGGCTGTGCCCGGCTCTCCGCTTGATCCGCGTGCGCAGGGCTGCAACCTGCTCATTCGCGAAGGGGCAACTTTGGTGCAAAGCGCTAGCGACATTGTCGAATTGATCCGTCCGATGGACGAAAGAATGCCAGTTCAAAAATCACACGCCAAGCCAGCGCAACCTGCCTTTGCCGAGGCGGGTGATCCAGAACGGCGCGCAATCAGTGCGTTGCTCGGTATGAGTTTCGTTGCTGTGGACGAAATTGTTAGACAATCCGGCCTTTCCGCACCTGTTGTGCAGTCGGTTTTGCTGGAGCATGAACTGGCCGGAAAGTTGGAACGCGGGGCAGGCGGACGAGTGCGATTGAGCGTATGAATATTTGCATAAAAACCCCCTTGACGAACAGGTGCAAACCCCGTCAGCCTATACGCATACGCGAGAGAGTAGGATAAAAGTTAAAATATCATGCAGTTAGTAGTCGTAGAATCACCCGCGAAAGCAAAGACCATCGAGAAGTATCTCGGACCCGGATTTACAGTTCTGGCGTCTTACGGTCACATCCGAGATCTGCCGCCAAAGGATGGCTCAGTTGATACTGACAATGGCTTTGCCATGTTGTGGGACAATTACCCCGACAAGGCGAAGCAATTAAAAGCGATTTCTGACGCGGCGAAAAAGGCTGATAAGCTGATCCTGGCGACTGACCCTGACCGCGAAGGCGAAGCCATTAGCTGGCATGTACAGGAAGTTCTGGCCAATAAAAAGGCGCTGCCAAAGCTGGTTGAACGAGTCACTTTCAACGCAATTACAAAAGCAGCAGTGACCGAGGCGATGGCGCGACCGCGCGAGCTCGATACGGATTTGATTGATGCTTATCGCGCACGTCGGGCATTGGATTATCTGGTAGGATTTACATTGTCGCCTGTGCTCTGGCGCAAGCTACCCGGCGCGAAATCAGCTGGCCGCGTGCAGTCGGTGGCGTTGCGTCTGATTGTAGAGCGAGAGCGCGAGATTGAAGCATTCCGTGCGCAGGAATACTGGTCGGTCAGCGCTAAAATGGAGCATAAGGGGCAGGGCTTTGAAAGTCGCTTGATCCGGCTTAACGGTGAGAAACTCGATAAGTTGACTATCGGTAAAGAAGGCGATGCCGAGTCAGCGCGAACCGCAGTTGAGTCAGGGCATTTCACCGTCGATAGTGTCGAAACAAAGCCGGTGACACGCAATCCGCAGCCGCCGTTTACAACTTCGACTTTACAGCAAGAAGCCGCACGTAAGCTGGGTTTTTCGGCTAGCCACACAATGCGGGTGGCGCAAAATCTGTACGAAGATGGTGCGATTACGTATATGCGAACCGACGGCGTGCAGATGGATCACAGTGCCATTTCCGCCGCACGCAAAGCGATTTCGGATCGGTATGATGCAGGCTATGTTCCTGATAAGCCGCGTCAGTATCAAGCCAAGGCAAAGAACGCTCAGGAAGCCCATGAAGCAATTCGTCCGACCGATTTTGGCAAGGACAAGGCTGGGTCCGGCGATCATGCAAAGCTGTATGACCTGATCTACAAGCGAGCGCTTGCCAGTCAGATGGCATCGGCACGCATGGAGAGGACCACGATTGATTTGGTCGATGGCACCGGACAAATGACCTTGCGTTCGACTGGGCAGGTCATCAAATTCCCTGGGTTTCTAGCTCTTTACGAAGAAGGCATTGACGACAAGGACGACGAAAACGGTGCTTTGCTGCCCGCGATGGGCAAAGGCGATGTGCCTGCGAAGAAGGCTGTCGAAAAATCGCAGCATTTTACGCAGCCACCACCTCGCTTTTCCGAGGCGAGCCTTGTCAAAAGGCTCGAAGAATTAGGCATCGGCCGGCCTTCAACCTATGCGTCCACGATACAGGTGTTGAAAGATCGCAGTTATGTTCGAGTGGAAAAAAATCGTTTTTTTGCAGAAGAATCTGGACGGCTTTTAACAGCATTTCTCGAACGGTTTTTTGACCGTTACGTAGCTTATGACTTTACCGCCGGTCTTGAGGATCAGCTTGACGAAATCAGCGCAGGTAATGCGCAATGGCAAACAGTCCTTGAGGCCTTTTGGCACGACTTCAAACCCAAAACGGTTGAAGTCATGGAGCAGAAGCCGTCGGAAGTTACTGCTGAACTCGACAAGTTTCTGGCACCGTATCTGTTTCCCGAAAACGAAGACGGCAGCGATCCGCGTAATTGTCCTAAATGCGAAGGTGGAAAACTGGCTTTGCGCGGTGGACGCTTTGGAGCATTTGTTGCCTGCTCCAACTACCCGGAATGCAAATTCACGCGCAAATTCGCGCAACCAGGTGGGGAAAATAGCGGCGACAGCGGCCCCGAAGTGCTTGGTAAGTATCCCGAAACTGACCTTGATATCACTCGGAAATCCGGGCGTTTCGGCCCGTATGTTGAAATGGGTGAAGGCACCGAAGCAAAGCGTGCCTCGATCCCTAAAGATGTTTTGTCCGAAGAGTTTGGCCTCGAATGGGCAATCAAACTGCTTTCACTTCCACGTACAGTCGGCACGCATCCAGAAAGCGGAGAACCCGTTACGTCCAGCATTGGGCGTTATGGCCCTTATCTGGCGCATCAAGGCAAATACGCTCGTCTGCAAGCGACAGTCGATGTGTTTGAAACGGGCATGAATGCAGCGGTTGTTAAGCTGGCCGAGGCCGCCGCAGGAGGCGGACGTGCCCGTGGAGGTGCTTCGCGCGAGCCAATAAAGATTTTGGGCGCGCATCCTCGCACAGAATTGGAGTTAAAGGTTATGGAGGGCCGTTTCGGCGCCTATGTCACCGACGGCACAACCAACGCGACTTTACCAAAAACCGTCGCGCCAGAGGAAATAACTCTGGAGGAAGCCGCGCAGCTGATTGACGAACGCGCCGCCAAAGGTCCGGCCAAAGGCAAAGCAAAGCGAAAAGCGCCCGCGAAGAAAGCAGCGCCAAAAAAGGCAGCGGCTAAGAAAGCTCCGGCCAAAAAGGCGGTGAAAAAATAGCTTTGCGTAAATTGCTTACCCTGTCGTTTGCTTTTGTGGTCCTGTGCACAGCGGCGGCTGCTTGGCATGGTGAGCCGGCAGTCGAAGGACAAGAAGTTGCTGTAGCCGATATTGCAAAACTGCAAGACGATGACCTAATCCGTCACGCCGCAGAACCCGATTTTCTGAGCGGCGTCACGGTTAGTGAAATGCGCTTTTCTGAGGCAGGTTTCAATTGGCACCTGCTTCGTTTCGTGAATGCAACAAAGCCAGTCGGTCCCTTATGGGTTGTACCGCATGACGATGAAAACGCTGCGTTTGATTCCGCAATCGCTTCGCTTAAAACGCATGGCGGTGTCGCAATCGTCGTCAATTCGGGGCCGGGTAGCAGCCGGACGCAATCGGGGAAGGGCACATGTGGAGGACGCACGCCGATACTCTTTCGCTGTGATCCCAATCGCAATTTTTCAAAGGCGACACCACTGTTCACACGTGCGCATCTGGACCAGCTTTCTGTTGGCCAGCCGGTAATAGCATTGCACACCAATTCTCCCGGTTTTGGTCCCGGAAAAGGCGAAATTACGATTCTTGATGCGGCAGCCGCCAGCACGGGAAAGACACGTCCGCGGCGAAATGGCTTTTTGGGTAACAGCGGACCGGCGGTTCTAAAAGACTATGACAGCTACGCAATTTTGCCCTTTTTCGCCCCAACAATACCAAAAGACGATGTGCGATGCCGCAAAACGCTTGTTCAGTCTGGTGTTCATGTTTGGCACGAACCGGTCAGCAAAAGCGACGGCTCACTTTCAAACTATACGGTTTTGGAAAATACCGGTCACTCTTATGTGAACATGGAAAGCCGGCGCGAAACGGATTTGGCGCTTGCTTCGAAAAGGCACGTGGTGATGGTGGATGCTTATTTGGAGAATTGCACTCTGTTAGGGAATTAACCAGCTGCCTTCCCATTTTGCAGCTTTTGCGTCCCAGTGCCAACGGGCACGCCGATGTCCGGAATTCGCTAGATAAAGCCACTCAACCTTATCAAATTCAAAATATAAAAGCGCAAAGCTCTCGCGCGCAGGTGTTATGTCTTCCTGTGTTGGTTGCTTCCCTTCTATCCATTCGGGCAAGCCAGATGTCGGTTGTTCCGCAACGGATCCGGGCGCCGTTACGGCCATATAGGCGCGGCGGGCAAATAATGTGGCGCTGTTCCAAGCTTTATCAACATCGTCACCCGCGACGCTGATGGATAGCGTCCCATTTAAGCGAAGCTGAATTTTGTCTTCTGGCCAATAGAAAAGAACCGAAGCTGCATTTCGTTCAGATAAAGTCCGTGTTTTGGTTGACCGCGCATCCGTATGAAACCGCAATTTACGTGCCGTCCAGTCAACATGGCGCAGGATCATCACGCGTTGGCTGGGAAGGCCATTAGCATCCAGAGTGGCAACCGATGGGCAATGCGATTCTGAACGCCGGTCAGTTGCGCCCGATCCAATCCGTCGCTGCGCTTCGGCGAGACTAAGCGGAAGATCATTATAAAACTTAGGAATTGTGGCAGTCTCCATCAAATTGTGATGCGGAAATCACCGCATTCTTCGTCAAGCAGGTATAAATCTCCGGCGGCGATCCCGAAATACGCACCGTGTAATTTCAAAACACCGGTCCGCTCTTGCGCAGCGATGAATGGAAAACTGCGCAGATTTTTGAGACTGACCTTTATGGCTTCGAGTTCCAGTTCATGTTGTGCGTCGGTTGCAGACGAGGCGATGATGTTATCGCGAGCTTCACTTATGATGTCGACCCAGTCATCTACAAAACTACGTTCGGATTGTTTCTTGTCCCCGCTTGTAAGCGCTGCTTTGACACCCCCGCATTGAGCATGGCCAAGGACAACGATATGTTTAACTCCTAGGCCAAGCACTCCGAACTCAATTGCAGCCGACACACCGTGCAAACCACCACCGGTTTCATAGGGGGGGACCAAATTGGCTACGTTGCGTAGTGCAAACACCTGGCCCGGAACAGTATCAAAAATGGTGGCTGGATCCACTCTACTGTCACAGCACGAAATAATCATTATCGGTGGCGCCTGACCATCGCAAGCCAGTTGGTCGAACCGCGCCTTTTGCTGAATATAGCCGTCACTGCGGAAACGGCGATAGCCATCTACTAATGTCGCAAATTCGGGCATTAAAAACGTTCCCCGCGAACAACTTCCACATCACCTATCGTTAAGAGAAGGCGATAAGTGTCTAAAAAGGGGGAAACAGCCTCCGTCAAAGCCTGCGCCTTATTCTCGTTTGCGATCATCAAAATTATCGTCTTTGCGGCAGCGCCGGTGACATCATCGTGTTGCCAAGCCCCATCACGTCCGCCACCTGCGTCAACGTGGATCAAACTCCACCCAGAAATATCAACATCGCGAGCATGTTTCAGCAATCGGGGAACCAGTGGCGTATCTACCAGAATTTCTATTCGCTTGCGGGTGACTGTTTCTATCATGTTCTACCCCAATAACTTCGCCATTTGTGTAAACAAAGTGATGCCGATGATGATGTTAAAGGGAAAGGTAATTCCCAGCGACATTGACAAATAAATCCCGGGGTCAGCCTCTGGCAAAGCCATTCGCATCGCGGCAGGCACAGCAATATAGGATGCACTAGCCGCTAAAATACCCATCGTTGCGGCTGATGCGACATCCATGCCAATCATTGTTCCGGCAAAGACGCCCAGCGAACCGTTGATAAGAGGCATGATAATAGCGAGCCCAACAAGGCGGAAGTTTAGCTTTTTAGACTGGATTAGCCGCCTTGCCGCAATCAACCCCATATCGAGCAAAAACAAGCACAGCACCCCGCGAAAACCGGTATCGAAAAGTGGCTTCACGGGTTCAAACCCGTCTTTGCCAGCGATCACGCCGATCGTAAATGCGCCCACAAGTAAGATAACCGAAGCATTTGCAAACACCTCGTGCATTAACCCTCCGCTGTTGGATGAGGGCTGCCCCCTTCGTGCCAACCATAGTCCGCTGATGATTGCCGGAGTTTCCATCAGTGCCAGCACGGCCACCATATACCCTGCAGGCGACAAGTCCTGACCTGTTAGAATTTCCTTCGCTGTTACAAAGGTTACCACACTCACCGAGCCATAATGGGCGGCGACCGCTGCAGCATCAGTGCGGCTTAGCCCACCAATCTTTGTCAAAAGTGCATATGCTAAAAAGGGTAGCGTTAAGCTAAGCGACAGGCCAGCTGCCGCTGCTGCGGCAAGATCGGCCGTCAGTCCGGATTCCGCCACCTCAATCCCGCCCTTAAGTCCGATTGCTGCCATTAAATAGATGGACATGGCTTTTGCAAAAGCCTCGGGGATTGCAAGATCGGATCGGACGAATGCTGCAAAAAGACCAAGGACAAAAAACAGGATTACTGGGGATGTAAGCGTGTCGACGATCATAAACGTTCCTTTTGTCGAAAAGCCGCCTATTGCGTTGGGAAATGGTTGGCAAGGTATGATAGCATCGCTATCTGCCAGACAATGATTAAACCGATTACACTCTCGCGCGAACCCCGCGAACGCAAACCTGACTGGATTCGCGTTAAGGCACCGACAAGCGCTGGTTTCAACGAGACTCGCAAGTTGATGCGCGATTTGAAATTGAACACCGTCTGCGAAGAGGCTGCTTGTCCGAATATCGGCGAATGCTGGACCAAAAAGCACGCAACGGTGATGATATTGGGCGATGTCTGCACACGAGCTTGCGCTTTTTGTAATGTCAAAACCGGCATGCCTCGCGCCGTCGATCCGTTGGAGCCAGAACATACCGCTATTGCCGCCGCGAAAATGGGGCTGGAACACATCGTTATCACATCGGTCGACCGCGACGATTTACCCGATGGCGGAGCTAGTCAGTTTGTGAAAGTGATCGAAGCTCTTCGCCGCAATACGCCGAATACGACGATCGAAATCCTGACTCCCGATTTCCGCAATAAAGCGCAAAGCGCGATCGAAACCATCATTGCGGCGCGGCCCGATGTGTATAATCACAATCTTGAAACAGTGCCTCGGCTGTATCCAACGATCCGTCCGGGCGCGCGCTATTACGCTTCGCTGCGGCTGCTCGAGTCCGTTAAGCGTCACGACCCATCGATTTTCACCAAATCTGGCGTCATGCTTGGCCTCGGCGAAGAGCGGATGGAGGTGCATCAAGTGATGGACGATATGCGCAGTGCCGATATCGATTTTCTGACCATGGGCCAGTATTTGCAGCCCACGCCAAAGCATACGAAGGTGATGGAGTTTGTGACGCCGGCGGCGTTCGACGCCTATGCTGCGATTGCGCGCGCAAAGGGCTTTTTGCTGGTAGCCGCGACGCCGTTGACGCGGTCCAGCTATCACGCTGGTGATGATTTTGCCAAAATGCGGGCTGCACGCGAAGCGCAACTGGCCAAAGCGGTCTGAGCACGAGCAGAAGGACGATAAGTGCCGCATCATCATGAACGTAAGGTTCTGCCGTTTAGCGCTGAGCAAATGTACGATCTGGTTATCGACGTTAGCCGGTATTCTGAATTTTTGCCCTGGGTTGCTGCGGTTAGAATTCGATCAAACAGCGACGAGGAATTGCTCGCTGATCTCGTCGTTGGCTTCAAATCGCTAAAAGAAACCTTCAGTTCGCGTGTGTTAAAGACGCCTAAATCAAAAGTAGTGGTCGAATATCTAGATGGCCCAATGCGGCATCTGCACAATCAATGGCTGTTTGAAGAAACAGCCGACGGCTGCATTGTGGACTTCACCGTCGATTTTGCTTTTTCCAATAGGATATTTGAGATGCTGGCCGGGCAATATTTCAGCACAGCACTCCGCAAAATGACCGATGCCTTTGTGAAACGGGCAGAGGATCTTTACGGAGTTGGTAGCAAAAGCTGAAGTGCGTGCAACGTCGCCGCCATCCGTATTTCTGCGCGGCTTTTATCATCACCAAAATATATTTTGTCGGCGATCACATCTTCGGGGTCTTTTCCGCGTTCGGCCACAGCAAAGACGACTGTGCCAACCGGCTTTTGCGGTGTGCCGCCATCGGGGCCCGCAACGCCGCTGATCGCAACGGCTATATCGGCTTTACTGCGCTTTAATGCACCCTGCGCCATTGCCCATGCAACAGCGATGGAAACAGCGCCAAAGGTTTCGATCAACTCTTCGCCAACTTTCAACGTCTTGATCTTTGCGTCATTGGAGTAGGTAACAAAACCCGATTGCAACACTGCGCTACTGCCCGGAATTTCTGTCAGTGCCGCAGCGACAAGTCCTCCGGTGCAACTCTCTGCGGTAACAACCGTGCGTCCAGCATTGCGGTTTGCCTCAACAACCTGTTGAGCCAGCTTGTATATGCTTTTGGGCAGAGTAGATTGCATCGAAATTGGCTTACCGTTCGCAGAGTATTAAGGGAGCCAAGAGCAGTTAACGCACTTCGCCTTTTCGCAGATATTTCATTTCAACTGTAGATACAAATATGTCGCCTCGGCCGGGTTAGCAACTGCAAGTTAATTTGCGGCTCTTTCAGGCCTGAATTGCACCAAGGTTGCCACAGCTTGCGCTGCAACCCCTTCGCCGCGTCCAGTAAAGCCAAGCCTCTCGGTTGTTGTCGCTTTAATTGAAACGGCATCAATTGGAATTTGCAGTATGTTGCTGACACGTTGCCGCATAGCGTTTCGGTGGGGCCCAATTTTGGGCGCTTCGCAGATGATCGTCACATCAACGTTGGAAATCGAATATCCTTGGGCTGCGATAAGGCTAACGGCATGCGCCAGAAAGCGGTCCGACGATGCCCCGCGCCATTGCGGGTCGCTGGGTGGAAAATGGTCGCCAATGTCACCAAGCGCAGCGGCTCCAAGAATAGCGTCGGTTAAAGCATGCAGCGCAACATCAGCATCGCTGTGGCCGGATAGACCCTTGTCATGGTCGATCTTTATCCCGCACAGCCACAGCTCCTCATTCGCCACAAGGCGGTGAACGTCATAGCCAGTACCGGTACGAAAAATATGCACTGGCGCCTTCTGCTTTGGTTGCTGCTGAAAGTCACTGGAAAAGGTGTATTTCGCCAAGCGTTCATCTCCGGCCACAAGAGCAACCTCAAATCCTGCAGCCATCATCATACGGGCATCGTCGGTAGCCTCGCGCTGGTTATCCCATGTGCTATGCGCTTCTGTAATGCGATCCATATTGAACGCTTGCGGAGTTTGAATACGCCACAACCCGGTACGATCTTCGCTGGATGAAAGCGTAACTCCGGTTTCGCTGCGGGCGAGACTATCAATAACGGGCAGTGCCGGAACAGCACCGGAATTGCCGTCCAGTGCAGCAACCAAATCGTCTATGACTTTAGCGGGTAGAAATGGACGGGCTGCATCGTGGATCAGCACAGACTGAAATTTGTCCAGTTGCGCCAGTCTTAGCAAACCATTTTGGACACTTTCACGCCTAGTTTCACCGCCAGTTTCAAACAGCACATCGTCGATGCCCAGCAACGCAGCCTCGGCTAGTTCCTGCTGGCTTGGCGCAATTACGACGCAGATTGTGCCTATAGAATGATTGGCAGCAAAAGCCTCCACACTGTGCCGAACAAGCGGCTTACCATCGATTATTCTAAATTGCTTGGGAATCCCTTCCCCGGCGCGACTGCCGCTGCCCGCGGCGACAACCAGTGCTGCAATCTTGTGAGGAGAGTTCATATCAATTCCGTAACGCCAGCAGACTTGCGCGCCAAGCCGAATATAGCTAGTGGCTGCCTAAATTTTAGGCAGTATTGGCCATTTCGGCTCGCCACATTTTGTAATGAGACTTTTTATGCCGCTGGCACCTATTAAAATTGGTCCGTTGACCATCGCCTGCCCGGTTGTACTGGCGCCGATGACGGGCGTAACGGATATGCCGTTTCGCACATTGGTCCGCCGGTTTGGTTCCGGTTTGAACGTAACCGAAATGATCGCGAGCCAAGCGATGATCCGCGAGACACGCCAATCACTACAGAAATGCGAATGGCACCAGTCCGAAGAACCCGTATCGATGCAACTTGCTGGGTGCACGCCCTATGAAATGGGCGAAGCGGCTAAGCTGAACGAAGACCGCGGAGCAGCCATCATTGACATCAACATGGGTTGCCCGGTTAAAAAGGTTGTGAACGGCGACGCAGGCTCTGCTTTGATGCGCGATTTGCCGTTGGCAGCGAGCTTGATCGAAGCGACCGTTAAGGCTGTGTCGGTGCCGGTTACTGTAAAAATGCGAATGGGCTGGGATCATGGAAGCCTAAACGCACCAGAACTGGCCCATATTGCCGAAGATTTGGGCGCGAAACTTATTACTGTTCACGGCCGTACGCGCAATCAGATGTACAAAGGGCAGGCGGACTGGGCTTTTATCCGTCGGGTAAAGGATGCGGTTTCCATTCCGGTGATCGCCAATGGAGACATTTGTACGATTGACGATGCCAACCGTGCGCTGGAGCAAAGCGGCGCCGATGGTATCATGATTGGCCGCGGGGCCTATGGCAGACCGTGGCTTTTGGGCCAGGTTATGCACTGGTTTAACACTGGGGAAACGATCCCCGATCCGTCAATCGATACGCAATTTCATCTTATTGTGGAACATTACACCGCGATGCTTGAGCATTATGGTGCCGAAGTTGGAGTCCGGTGCGCACGCAAGCATTTGGGATGGTATATTCGCGGACTGCCAGGGTCTGCCGAATTCCGCAATATGCTAAATCGCATCGATGACCCTGCACAAGTGGTCGGCGAATTGAGCCGCTTTTACGAACCCTATCTTGCGCGTCATGCCGCCTGAGCCACTGCTCTCTACGGATATATCGCTTTCGGATACACAAATTCTGACGGCCATTCCGTTCCCTATGGTGTTGGTTGGCGCTGACCAAGTGGTGGTGTTTGCAAACGAAGCTGCCGAGGCCTTTTTGGGACGAAGCAAAAAGCGCATTATCGGGGACGATGTTTCCAATCTGCTGCACTTTTCCAGTGATCGCTTAAACCGCGCAATACAGGCTGCGGAATTCGATATTTCGGCCCAGAACATGCGGCTTTTATCACCCGGCGTGCAGGCGAATTATGTCGATATTTCAATCTCGAGTGTAATCGGCCACGCTGGCAAAAGGCTGATGACTCTGGTCCCGCGTCAATCGGACCGTAACCAGATCGGCGAACAAACCGATAGCGGGCAACAGTCGATGGGGGCGTCCGCAATTTTGGGGCACGAAATCAAAAATCCGTTGGCTGGCATCAAAGGCGCAGCCCAATTGCTGGCCAAACGTCTAGAACCCTCGCAACTTGCGTTAACGGACCTGATCGTAACTGAAGTGGACCGGATCGCCCGATTGCTCGATCAGATGCAAAATCTGGGTCGCGTGATGCCGGGAGAATTGGGTTCGGAAAATATCCATGAACTGATTGAACGGGCTATCCGGTCGCTCCGTGCTGCCAATCCGGTGATGCCTGCGATTGACATCAACTACGACCCGTCCTTGCCGGATGTGAAAATTGAACCTGATGCCATGGTGCAGGTCCTAATCAATTTGATCCAGAATGCGATTGACGCACTCAAAGGAACAGAAGCTCCTGAAATTGGTATTCATACCCGTTTCGTGATGGGAGCAGCGCTGCGCGGCGGGTCGATGGATACGGATAATGGTCGCGTAATCCGTTTGCCCGTCGAAGTGACGATTACCGACAACGGGCCGGGCATAGCCAAGCACATTGAACGGGAATTGTTTTCTCCATTTGTAACGACCAAACGCGAAGGGCAGGGGCTGGGTCTTGCTATTGTCCGCAAGTATCTCACGCAAATGAACAGCCGCATTATGCTCGAACGCGACCATGAAGCCAACCTGAC
>JANOTI010000010.1:0-34792 GCA_031416255.1 Sphingomonadales bacterium
TTCAGGGTCAATCCGCACGCACGCATGTTCGTGGATTAACATCATTTCGGCATAGGCCGACAGATTGAGCATCTGCGCCACCGGCGAGCCATCGGGCCGCGAAATTCGTGGCGCGTCGCCCGATTTGCGCCGTGTATCGCCGCCAAGACACAACGACATCCGGCCAGTCACACAATACTCGCAATGCCCGCAAAACGCTGACAGACACGTAACGACAGCGTCGCCAACCTTCACAGTCCGTACTTCACTACCGACCGCCTCGACGATACCTGCCGCTTCATGCCCCGGCACAGCCGGAAGCGCGTGCGGATAGGTGCCTTCGATAAAGTGCAGGTCGCTATGGCACAGCCCGCAGGCAGCGGTGCGGATCAGCACCTCATGCGCTTGCGGTTTGGAGATTGAGAGTGTCTCAATCTCCAAAGGTTGGCCGGGCTGGATTAAAACTGCTGCTTTCATCAGCGCGACACCGCCATATCGCCTGACGAAATTTCGCCAGCGCTGTTTGATCCATGCTTGCCAAATTCGATGCGGGCAATCGCGCGGGCGTGGACCTCATCAGGGCCGTCGGCAAGCCGCAAGGTGCGCTGATGCGCGTACGCAGAGGCCAAGCCAAAGTCGTTGGAAACACCAGCACCGCCATGCGCCTGAATAGCATCGTCGATAATCTTCAACGCCATGTTCGGTGCCTGCACCTTAATCATCGCGATTTCACCAGCGGCGATTTTGTTGCCGACTGTGTCCATCATATGCGCCGCTTTTAGGCACAGCAGGCGCGTCATTTCGATGTCGATGCGGGCGCGCGCGATGCGTTCTTCCCACACGCTGTGTTCAGCGATGCGCTTGCCAAAAGCGGTGCGCGTCAACAGGCGCTTGCACATTTTCTCGAGCGCTTCTTCAGCGACACCGATGGTGCGCATGCAATGGTGGATGCGACCAGGCCCAAGGCGGCCTTGCGCAATCTCAAAACCGCGACCTTCGCCCAGCAAGACGTTTTCGGCAGGCACGCGGACGTCTTTTAGCTCAACCTCCATATGGCCGTGCGGCGCATCGTCATAGCCAAAGACCGGCAGGTGACGGAGCACCTTAACACCCGGCGCATCAAGCGGCACAAGGATTTGCGATTGCTGCGCATGGCGCTTTGCCTCGGTATCAGTCTTGCCCATAACGATGGCGATTTTACAGCGCGGATCACCCACACCCGACGACCACCATTTCACACCATTGATGACATAATCGTCGCCATCCCGCACCATGCGCGTCTGGATATTGGTCGCATCAGACGAAGCCACCGCAGGTTCGGTCATTAAAAACGCAGACCGGATTTCACCGTTCATCAACGGCACCATCCAGCGCTGTTTTTGTTCCGCCGTACCGTACCGCATGAACACTTCCATGTTGCCAGTATCGGGCGCGGAGCAGTTGAACACTTCGGAGGCCCAACCGATGCGGCCCATTTCTTCGGCGCACAAAGCATATTCCAGATTGGTAAGGCCGGGGCCGTCGAACGCGACGCTATCATCGACATGCACGTGGCCAGCGTTTGGCGGCATGAACAGGTTCCAGATGCCAGCGGCTTTGGCCTTGGCTTTCATCTCCTCAACGATGGGGATGACTTTCCAACGCTCGCCTTCATGCTCTTGCCGCATAAATTCTGCGTGATTGGGGCGGACATTCTGCTCGATAAAATCGCGCACGCGGTCGCGCCAATAGCTTTGCCGTTCGGTGAGAGTGAAATCCATGTGAGTCGTCCTTTTTTTAATCGTCCGGTTAATTTGTCATCTTTGCGCTGAACTCTTCAGCGCTTCAATTGCTTTTTTCGCTCATTGCAAGCTGACGCAACCTTTCGTCGTGATCGTCGCGACCAATGGGGAAACGGCGGAACACTGTCGCTGCCGCTATCGCCAACACTACTATCGCAGCTGCATAGAACATCATCATATTTTCGATGACTGCGGGGGGAACATCCGCTGGAACCGCCTTTGCGGGCAAGCCGGACCAATGGACGGCCAGACCCGAAAACAAGATGCCAATGCCAACGCCGCATTTCTGGACAAAGAACCAACCAGCCGAAAATACACCCTCAGCGCGCTTGCCGGTTTTCACCTCGGATGCCTCGACCAAGTCAGCGACCATCGATTGCGCCGCAATCATCGCCATCACGCTGGTGCAGTTTGAAACAAACGAAAAGGCGAAGATCATGCCGGTTGACAGGTTGGTTCCGGTTTCTGGCCAGATCCCTGCAAGTTTTAACACAAAAGGCGTGGTCCAAAAACACATGCCGATCAGGCCGCCACCAATCACCACCGCTCTTTTGCCAAATCTGGCGACCAATGGCGTGACGAGCAAAAACGAAGCAACGACACTGGCCATCAAGAGCAAAGGGTAGAGCGCAAAGGCACCAGCGGAAAATTTCCAAACAAAGATATACAGGTAATTTGAAATCGAAAATGTAATGCCTTGGCTGACATAGGCAAAGCCGGCACCAAGCAGCAGGATGACCGCCGCTGGATGGCTAAGCGCCTCGTAAATCTCGCCGAAAGCGCCGCCTTTGTGTTTCGCGACAATCCGTTCTTTTGGATAATGCGCCACCCGTTTGTGCTGGCCAAAAGCCGCTAGCAACACACTTACCACCATCAATAAAGCGCCGCAAACCCCGTAATTCCAATAGCCTTCTGGATTTAACTGCCCGATGGGATACTCCGCGCTGGGGACCAGAAATACGTCATAAGCAAGGAACAGCAGCAACAGTCCCCCTGCCCATCCAAATAAATAACGAAAGCGCATAATCGCGGTGCGCTCATCATAATCGGCGGTCAGTTCAGGCACTAACGCGGCATTGGGAACCTCCACCGCCGATACCAAAATGCGCACGAAAAACGCGGTGACCAGCAGGTAAAAGAACACGCCGTCGCCCATGCTTTGCGGATTGACCCATAGCAGCATCCACGCAAGGCCCAGCGGAATCGCGCACACATACATCCATGGAAGTCGCCGCCCCCAACGCGTGTGCGTGCGATCACTGAAATATCCAATCAGCGGATCAGCGAAAGCATCGGCAATCATCGCAATGGTCAGCGCCAGCGACACCAGCCGCGCATCCAGCCCGATGACTTGGTTATAGAACAATAACAAAAACGTCGAAAAGCCGTTGTCTTTGACGCCATAAGCAATCGAGCCCAACCCGTGGAAAATCTTTATCCGGGTCGGAAGTTTTGCCGCAACGGTCATCCTTGGACTACCTTGCAGACGTCGGACATAGCTTCAGCGAATCTCATTTTGCGCTCCTGTCCCCCGACTCTCTCAGCACCACCCTGTGCGCATAAAATGCCTCGGTCAACGGGCGCAAAAATGCCGTTACGGAAACAAGGGCTGTTAAGTTGACGCTTGCGTAAAGCGCGCAAAACGACATAGTGATTCGGTAGATTTTGAGGAGATTCCCGATGAGCGAGCATGACGCATACCGGACTGAAATCCGGAACTGGATCGAAACCAACTGCCCTGCCGAAATGCGAACACCGCAACGCGGCGATGAAGATGTCTGTTGGGGCGGACGCAATTTTGTTTTTCAATCCGATGCGCAGAAATTGTGGCTGGATCGCTGTGCACAGGATGGACTGACAGTTCCCGATTGGTCGAAAGAGTATGGCGGTGCTGGCCTTTCGGCGGCGGAAACCAAAATCTTTCGACAGGAAATGGCCCGCGCAAAGGCGCGCAGTCCCTTAAACAGCTTTGGCATCTGGATGCTTGGGCCTGCTCTGCTCAAATTCGGCAGCGAGGAACAAAAACGCCATTATTTGCCGCAAATCGCGCGCGGTGAAATCCGCTGGTGCCAAGGCTATTCTGAACCCGGATCGGGCAGCGACCTTGTCTCGATGCAAACTTACGGTGAAGATAAGGGCGACCATTGGGTCGTCAACGGCCAGAAAATCTGGACCAGCTATGCGGACAAAGCCGACTGGATTTTCTGCCTTGTTCGCACCGACAAAACCAACAAATATCAGGGGATATCGTTCCTGTTGTTCGACATGACAACGCCTGGTGTTTCGACCAAGCCAATCAAGCTGATCTCTGGCAACTCGCCATTCTGCGAGACATTCTTTGACGATGTTGTCGTGCCAAAGCACCAGATCGTCGGCGAACTAAACCGCGGTTGGGACGTTGCTAAGTATTTGCTCGGCCATGAACGCGAGATGATATCCGGCATGGGCGGCGATGGCGGTGTGACCTCGATTGGTGCGGCGATGAAAGCGGTATTGGCGGATGAACCAGTGCTGCGCGCACAAATGGCGTTGTTCGATGTCGATAACCTGACATTCCGTGCGCACGGCGAACGCTTTATGGACGAATGGAAAACCGGGCGCGCGCATCCGGCCTATTCCAACCTGATGAAATATGTCGGCACCGAATTGAACAAGCGGCGGCATGAACTGGTGATGGCCACGGGCGGATCGTCCGCGCTGGAATGGGATAGCGAAGCGTCGGCCGGCGGATCAAAGGCTCGCAACTGGCTGCGCACCAAAGCCAACAGCATCGAGGGCGGCACCAGCGAAGTGATGCTGAACGTCGTGTCCAAACGCATATTAGAAATGCCGGGGGCTTAATCATATGGCTATGACATTAAACGACGACCAGAACATGCTGCGCGATAGTGCGCGGGACTTTATGGTCAGCGAAGCGCCGGTCGCGCATTTCCGCAAATATCGCGACATGGAATGCAAGGACGGTTTCGCGCACGGTCTGTGGAAGCAGTTCGGCGAAATGGGCTTCACCGGCATCCTGATTCCTGAGGATCAAGGCGGGCTGGGCCTTGGCCATATCGAAGCTGGAATTGTTCTGGAGGAGATCGGCCGCAACTTGTCGCCCTCCCCATTCCTTAGCACCTCGGTTGCCGCGGTTGAGGCATTGAAGCTGGCCGACAAAGCGATGCGTGATCGCTGGTTCCCCGGCATTATATCTGGCGAAACCGTCATCGGCCTTGCCCTAGATGAAGGCCCCAAGCACCGCCCCGAAAAGACCGCTTGTGTGGCGGAGCGCAGCGGCAACGGCTTTAAGCTGAGCGGGCATAAGCAGTTCGTGGTGCAAGGCGCATCGTCCGACATGTTGATTGTTATTGCCCGCACCGCTGGCAGTGCTGGCGAACAAGATGGGCTGACCGTCTTTGCGGTTGAAACAGACGCAGACGGGTTATCCACCGAAGCCGCGCGGCTGGTCGATTCCAGCATGGGCGCGCATGTCAAATTCGATGGCGTCGAAGTGACCGCAGATGCCGTGATCGGCGATGTTGATGGTGGCTGGTCGGTCTTGTCAAAGATGCTGAACGCGGGGCGCGTGGGTGCTGCCGCCGAAATGGTTGGTGTTGGCACTGGCGCAATGGATATCACCTTTGACTATTTGAAAACGCGCAAGCAGTTTGACCGCGTCATTGGTGAGTTTCAGGCACTGCAACACCGTGCCGCGCATTTGTATGGCGAAATGGAAGGCGCACGCTCGATTGTTCTAAAGGCGCAATCGATGCTGGACGAAGGCCATGACAAAGCGGAGCTTTACGTGTCCGCCGCCAAAGCCAAGGCTGGCATCGCCTGCAACCTGTCCGTCCGTGAAGGTGTGCAGATGCACGGCGGCATCGGCATGACCGACGAATATGACATCGGCCTGTATATGAAGCGCGACCGCGCCTTGGCCGAATTTATGGGCGACGTAAATTATCACGCAGACCGCGTGGCAACAATGAACGGATATTGATTATGGACCTGAATTCCCTGTTTAACCTCAACGGTAAAGTCGCAGTCGTCACCGGCGGATCGCGCGGCATTGGCAAGATGATCGTCGAAGGCTATCTCGCCGCTGGCGCAGAACGCATCTATATCAGCGCGCGCAAAATCGATCAGATCGAGGCGACCGTTGCCGAATTTGGCGACAAAGTCATCGGCATCCCGTGCGACCTTTCGACCGTTGAAGGCTGCACCAGCCTTGCCGCGCAAATCGCAGAGCGTGAGGAAAAAATCGACATACTGGTCAACAATGCTGGCGCTGCATGGGGTGCTGAGTTTGGCACTGTCACCGACGCGCAATGGGACCGGGTGTTCGACCTGAACGTCAAGGGCCTGTTCTTTCTGACGCAAGCGATGCACCCGCAGTTGAAAGCCGCAGCAACCTTTGACCGCCCCGGCAAAGTCATCAACATCGCGTCTATCGATGGCCTGAAAGTCAATCCATGGCCCACTTTTGCCTATCAAGCATCGAAAGCAGCAGTCATCCATCTGACGCGGAAAATGGCGGCGGAATTGATCAGCGATAATATCCAAGTCACCTGCATCGCCCCCGGCGCGTTCCAGTCCGACATGAACAAATCGGCCCGCGACCATGCCGAGGCCGTTGGCAAAGGCATCCCCTTCCCGCGTATCGGCACGCCAGAGGATATGGCAGGACTTGCCATTTTCCTCGCCAGCCGTGCGGGTGATTACATCGTCGGCGATACCATCGCGTGCGACGGTGGCATCGTCCACGGGTCATTGCCGGGGAACAGCATCCAGCCGTGAAGGCGCTGGTCTGTACCGAGTTGGCACCGGACCTTGCCGGTGCCAGCCTGGCCGATGTCGATACACCGCGCATTGGGCCCAACGATGTGCTGGTCAAAAACCGCGCTGCCTGCATCAATTTTCCCGACTTGTTGATGACCGAGGGAAAATATCAGCACCGGCCTGAGTTGCCCTTCGTCATAGGCATGGAAAGCGCAGGCGATGTTGTAGAGGTTGGTGCAGACGTCCATAACGTCGCAGTGGGCGACCGCGTGATTGTTGGCGGTAAATCCGGCGCCTTTGCCGAATATCGCGCTGCGCCTTCAGCGATGGTCCGACCTATCCCTGCGGGTCTCGATTACGCCGAGGCCGCTGCACACACCGCCGGGCTGCTGACCGCTTATGTCGCGCTTGTTCGCTTGGGGCAGATGCGAGGCGGAGAGAATGTGCTGATCCATGGCGCAGCGGGAGGCGTTGGCTTGGCCGCTGTTTCGCTGGCGCAGCATATGGGCGCGCGCGTTATTGCGACCTCGGCAAGTGCAGAGAAACGGCAATGGTTGCGCGAAACATATGGTGTTGCGCATGTTCTCGACACCGGCGAACATCTGCGCGACCAAGTCAAAGCCATAGCCAACCCCAAAGGTGTCGACTTGTGTTTTGATCCCGTAGGCGGTGATCTGTTCGACCAATCGGTGCGCTGCATGGGATTTGGCGGGCGCTATCTGGTCATCGGCTTTACCAGCGGACGCATCCCGGAGATCAGTGTCAATTACCCGCTGATTAAAGGGTTTTCGATCATCGGTGTGCGTGCTGGCGAATATGGGCGGCGCTTTCCGGCGCAGGGCCAGGAGAATATCGAGGCAATCGATGCATTGGCAGCGGCGGGCCTAAAGCCACATATTGGCGCGCGGTTCGATTCGTCGGACGGCTTGGAAGCGTTGCGCTGCCTACAATCCCGCACAGCAATCGGCCGCATTGCGATCACTATGGAGTAGATCAGTTGCATTCTTTGCAACTCGCCCACTTTTTTTCGCAATTGCACAATAATCAACAAATCGGCATTTACAGATCAACGGCGGCGGCACAGTCGCTCCGATATTTGATGGTGCGGGCCTCTCTCCTCCTCTCCCCCCGCCCGCCCGTCATAACGAACGGCCTCCATGCGCAGCGTGGGGGCCGTCATCGTTTATGACACCGGCCCCACAGACTTGTTCTCCATTTTATCCACCAAGAACCGCTCTGCCTGTGGATAAGTCACAAATTTGCCATTGTCCGACTCTGCGGATGGTGAGACTTTGTTTTTGTCAGGCAGTGATGCCGCCACGAAAAAGCAGACCTTCGGGAAAGCGATGGAACGGCAGCAAAGCAGCCAGATACCGGAGCGGAATGGTTTGGATGCGCAAGCGGAAGAATCAGGAAGCAAAGGTTGCTGCAGGAAAACTGAAGCCAAGTGCGGATCAAAGCCTCACCGCCGAGATCAACGCCGGGTGACAAACCAACAGCAGTTTGGTGACCCAAAAGTCCTTCGGGACGGATGGTAATCCGGACGCCGGAAACCGGAAAGAATTGCCTTCGGGCAAAGGACTTCCAAAGATCAGGCGCAGTGGGCGCTGGTAGCAATACCAGCGCCCATTTATTTTGGGCAGCAGTCTTGCACCGGTCAATACGCCCCTCGTCCTCGCAGCACTGCGGGAATCGTTCTGGCAATCAAACTAATATCCTGCAGCAAAGATTTGCGCCTTAAGTAGCGGATATCCATCGAGACTTGTGTTTCAAACGGGACTTCTGCGCGACCCGAAACTTGCCAAATGCAGGTGATCCCCGGTTTTCCCAACAGCCGCCCCCGATCACGATCACGGTAAGCCATCACCTCTTGCGGAAGCGCGGGGCGCGGACCTACAATCGACATATCGCCCTTTAACACATTGATAAGCTGAGGCAGTTCATCCATTGAAGCACGCCGGATAAAGCGCCCGACAAGCGTT
The DNA here is from genome assembly GCA_031416255.1 of Sphingomonadales bacterium. Lineage (GTDB taxonomy): Bacteria > Pseudomonadota > Alphaproteobacteria > Sphingomonadales > Sphingomonadaceae > Sphingorhabdus_B. The sequence continues at coordinate 8,504 of JANOTI010000010.1, forward strand.
ATGCGCGGATCATGCCGCATTTTGAAACATACCGAATCGCGTTCGTTTTGATCCAACAAAGCCAATCTGCGCGCCTCAGCATCCACCGCCATAGATCGGAATTTCCACATTTTGAACGGTTTGCCATTTTCACCAATACGCGTTTGTGTGAAAAACACTGGCCCGCGATCCTCCAAAGTAATCAGCAAACAAATCGCCGCCGTCAACGGACCCAAAAGGACCAAGGCACAAAGCGCAATTGCCATGTCCAGCGTGCGTTTTGACGCATTGGCATAGTGTTCGGCCTTACCCCGCGCGACCCAGGCATAAGCGATAGCATGCCCCATAAAGACGATGTTTCCGATCAGATAGCGGGCAGCAAGGCGGCGCGGTTCTTGGGCGAGACGCCACACCCACTCGCAGCCGATTGCGCGCATCCAAACGGGGGCACGCGGAATACGACCCGAATAATAGTCAAAAAGCCCTCCGACACCCATGATAACAGGCACCGTGAGCTTGTTCCGGTTGCGCGCGATCCATACCTCCTGCTTTGGAACCCCCAGACCCACCAATAAAATAGTCGCGCCAGAACTGTTGATCTGCGAAATCAGCACCTCCTCGTCCGCGTCAAGCCAATAGCCATTGCTGCGTCCGGCAATTTTTAGCCCGGCAATTTCGCGCTGCATTCGCTCCGCTGTCTTTTCCACAATGCCTTCGCCGCCACCCAAAAGGTAAAGCGACTGATCGTGGAGCGCCGCCTCTTTGCAAAGCAGCGGAAACAAATCGGTGCCGTTCAAATTTGCAGGCGCGGCCTTGCCAGCCAGCTTGGCCGCTAGCCACATCCCCGATCCGTCGGGAAGCAATGCATCCGCCGCGGACAATGCCCGTGAATAGCGCCGCGACCGGAACATCATATTCACGCAATGGGCATTCACGAAATGAATGATGCTCGGCCTTTGCGCCGCCGCCCGGTTGACAATGGCGAACGCAGCACTTTTCAAACTGGCATTGGTCAATGGCATTCCGAACAACATTGTCGGTTCTGCATCGTTCAACGCATCAGGCTCGATCGTCGAAAAGCTGCCCTTTGCAAAATGAAGGCGCGTGCGGTCGGCTGAAAAATGAGAAATCGGTTTGACGCGTGTAACAATCTGCATTGGCGAGCTCCGTTCGGTTCACGAACCTGACCATCGCAAGCGCCGTGCCAGCCTTGAAAAATCGCCGATATTACCCCTCCAGACAGCGCCTAACCCTATGAATGCCCTTCCCGTTTTGCATTGCGCAACGACACAGTCGCATTTCGGGAAACTCGCGCCGTTAATATCGCTCGCAAAACCGCTGCGCATGTCAGCATTCCTGCAACTTCACGCCTTTGCCCAAAGTCTGGCACGCTTCTTGAATCTTGATCCGCACCTTGATTGCGGAATCCATGATGCTGACTAATATGCTTGAACGACTACCTATAAACAGCCGGGCACTGTTAAACGGCCTGTTCGCTTATGGGTTGGCTGAATTAAGTGTGCGGCTGGTGCGGCTGGTGACCATCATCGTAATTGCCCGCCAACTGGCCCCGGAAATTGTCGGGCAAGCCGCACTGACCCTGACCCTATTCGAGATTATCCGGGTCTTTGCCAACATTGGCGTAGGGCAACAGATTATCGCGGCGCCCGAAGCGCAATTGAGCGCGATCTGCAACACCGCGCAGCGATTGTTTTGGATTTGGTGCGGCGGTGTCGCATGCGTGCAGCTGATCGTCGCGCTCATTCTGGCAACTGCATTCGACCAAATTACAGCCGCGACTATGTTGGCCCTATTGTCTTTGGTCTATGCATGTATGCCGGGTGGGCTGGTCCAATGCTTTTTGTTGATGCGCGAAGGCCGTGCGGCTGTCACAGCCCGGACCACCGCAATCCAGACAATCACAGACCATATACTGACTGCGGCACTTTTATTGGCATGGCCCAGCCCATGGTCGGTTGTGCTGCCCAAATTGTTAACCGCACCCATCTGGTTGTTGCTGACACGGCATGCACGTCCATGGACAGCTAATCATGATGCCGGAGCGGTTCCGTGCCAGCAATTGCTGAGCTTTGGTCTTTCGGTACTTGCTACCGACATGGTGATCGCGCTCCGCAATCAAGCGGACAAGCTGATCGTCAGCGCCATGTTTGGTGTCACCGCGCTTGGCACCTATTTTTTCGCATTTAACGCGGGCATCGGGATCGTATCGTCGTTGATTTCGGCCTTTGGCACAGTCCTATATCCAGCGCTTTGCGCCACAAGCGCCGGGCATCCAAGGGCGCACCGCATGGCTCATGCATTGGTGCTTGGGACTTGCCTGTTTCTTCCCGTCATTGTCGGTCAGGCTGCAGGAGCAGCGTTTTATGTTCCGGTCATTTTCGGCGATCATTGGGCCCATGCGGCCCCATTGGTCGCGATTTTGTCTCTCGCCGGTATTCCGATGCTCTGCTCGAGTGCCGCAACGGCATGGCAACGGGCGGAGGGCAAGCCGCATCAGGATGCAAGCGCGCAGTTGCTACTCGGCATCGTTGCGTTAGCGGGGCTTGCCTTCGGGGCCTCATCCGGGTCGCTAGACGCCGCTGCATTGGGCTGGGTCATCGGCCAATTCGCAATTGCTATCCCTGTTGCCATCTGGGTGCTTCGACGCCCGTTATCCGCATTCCGCCCCCGCCCGCAAAAAGGAGCCGTCGCATGACCAACCCGTGCATTTCGGTTATCGTGCCAGTGTACAACGCCGCAAACACGCTAGTACCTACAATCCGGTCGGTCCTTGCTCAGACCCATAGCAATTTCGAACTGATCGCTATCGACGACGGCTCCACCGATTACAGCCTAAAAATATTGCTGGAATTTGCCGATAGCGACAGCCGCATCCGTGTCGTTAGCCAACCCAATATGGGCGTTGCGGCAACGCGCAATAATGGCATGTCGATGGCAAAGGGCGCATTGATCGCTTTTTTGGACGCCGACGATATTTGGCATCCCGAAAAACTATCCCGCCATTCGCTGTTTCACGCTCCCGGGTGCAATGTGGATATCAGCTATGCACGGATTGCATTTGTCGGTCCTAACAGAACGCAAAGCCTGTTGCCGGCGACGACGTCGTCAATTTTACCCCGTGCCTTGAACGTTGCCGATCTGCTTGCCGAAAATCCGGTTTGCACCATGTCAAACCTTGTGGTGCGCAAACGGATCATCGACCAGTTGGGCAATTTTCGCGTCGGCATGTCCTTTGCAGAAGACCAGGAATGGCTCGCGCGTGCCGCGAACATCGGCTTTTCCATCAAGGGGATCGACGAAGTGCTGGTCGATTACCGGCTGAGCCCGGATGGACTATCAGCCAATTTGAACCGGATGTACGAAGGTTGGCGGACAATCGCTCATCAATACAGCGACCAAAGCGATCTGGTTCCTGCCGAGGCTGTGTACTGCCGGTATCTTTGCCGCCGGGCGCTGAGGACAGGCGCTTCTTCCAGCACAGCGTGGCATTTTGCCAAACGCGGGCTGCACTTGGAACGCAGCGCCTTTCTGGCCGATACACGGCGCGGCTGGATGACGGTATTTTGTGCACTGCTTTCGCATGCACTGCCACGCCGCGCCCGCCTGTTCCTATTCGCATAATTCCGTTTATTCTTGGAGGATTTCCAATGCCTATCCCGCGCGTATCGGTGGTTATGCCGGTTTTTAATGTCGAAGCCTTTGTTTCAGAGGCAGTGCAATCCGTACTTTCCCAGAGCTTTCGCGATTTTGAACTCATCATCGTGGACGATGGCGGTAAAGACCAAAGCATTCCCATCTGCCTAGGTTTTGACGATGCTCGTATCCGCATCGTTCAGCAGGAAAACCGTGGCCTGGCCGGGGCGCGCAACACCGGAATTGCTGCAGCGCTCGGCCAGTATATCGCTTTGCTCGATTCCGATGATCGCTGGGATGTGCAAAAACTGATGCTGCACGTCATTCATCTCGATAATCGGCCCGATGTCGGGGTGAGTTATAGCGGATCTGCGCTCATCGACGCGAACGGCGCCTTTATGCGTCAGGCGCAGCGCCCGAAATTGCACAAGGTGACGGCGGCGGATATAATCTGCCGCAACCCGGTCGGGAATGGCTCGGCGCCCGTTCTCCGTCGGCTCGCGTTGGACGATATCGAATTCCGCCATCCCCGCGACCCAAACCGATCATGCTGGTTTGACGAAACTTTTCGGCAATCAGAGGACATCGAGATGTGGGTGCGGATGGCACTGACGACCAAATTCACATTTGACGGCATCCAACCCTTGTTAACGCATTACCGGATTGTCGGTGGCGGCCTTTCCGCCAATGTTGTTCGCCAATATGAAAGCTGGGACCGGATGCTGGCAAAGACCGCTAGATATGCGCCGGAATTTGTCGCCGAACACGGGCCATCGGCACGTGCCTATCAGCTCCGCTATCTGGCGCGGCGATCAATCCAAATGGGCGATCCGGCGTTTGCGCTTCATTTGTTAAAGGATGCGGCAAAATTCAGCTGGCGGCCGCTGTTGGATGAGCCTGTAAAAACACTGGAGACTTGGGCCGCAGCTTTGGCTGCGCGCAGCGTCAGCCCATCGTTGATTGCGCGTCTGACGGCATTTTGGACAAAGGGAAAAGCGACCACATGACAAAAGTTCGTGTGGTCCATTTGCTCGACGATTTTGCGATGGGCGGCGTTACCAACGGGCTGCGTGTGTTTGATAACCCACATCTTGCCAAGATCGCAAAGACAGAAACGGTTCGGATCAATCCGCAGCAATGGCTAGCACCAAAAGTGCTGGCCGATATCATCGTCACGCACAGCCCCCCGCGATGGAAAGGCATGCCGTTCCTCGTTTCGCTTCGCTGGCGCAATCCGGATGCACAGATTATCCACGTCGAACATAGCTATTGCCGCGAATTGGAAACGTTGCATGTCCGACACCAACGCCGGTTTCATTGGCTGTTGAAACTGGCGTTTCGTTGCGCAGACCGGGTCATTGCTGTGTCAAAGGCACAGGCTGCGTGGCTGATCGAAACCGGTGCGATTGCACACAACCACATCGATGTGATCTATCCCTATAGCCGCGATCAGGGGCTAAGCGCAGTCCCTGCGCTAAAGCGAAAATTCGGCGACCCCCTTATTGTCGGCAGCTATGGCCGTTTTTGTGAGGCCAAGGGTTATGAACGCTTAATCGCCGCCTTTAAGCGGCTGGACGCAGCTGACACTGTGCAGCTTGTTCTTGGCGGTATGGGCGAACGTGACGCAGCGCTTAAACAGCTTGCCAAGGGTTGTGACCGCATTCATTTTGTTGGTAAAGTCGAAGATACAGCAGCTTTTATGCGCAGCATCGATGTGTTTGCTGTGCCCTCGCTGTATGAAACATTTGGACAGGTGGCGAGCGAAGCCCGCGAGGCAGGCCGGCCCTTATTGGTGTCAACGGCAGGAGGGCTTCCCGAACAGGTTGGCAAGGCAGGCATTATCGTGAACTGCGATAACGAAGACGAATTGCTCGGCGCGCTTCGTACGCTTCACACTTTACCGCTGGAGGAAATGGGCCGTGCAGGCCGCGCGGAAGTGCAGGTCTGTATTCAAAACAGAATCGCAGCTTGGCATGCAGCATTGTGCCGATGACTTCCCGACTAAGGTCAGGACCTGGGCAAAGGCCGCATAATGGTTAAGTGACCGATTAAAAGCCGTTGCAAGTCGGCATTTGCTGCGCGAATAGACTGAGCATGATGGTGAAAATATGTATCCGCTTTTAAACGGTCTGTCGGTTATCGAGGCTTCCAGCTTTGTCGCATCCCCGACTGCCGGGCTGTATCTGGCGCAGATGGGGGCAGAGGTGATCCGTGTGGACCAGATCGGCGGCGGTCCCGATTTTCATCGCTGGCCGGTTACTCAGGATAATGACTCGCTGTATTGGGAAAACCTCAATCGCGCAAAAAAGTCGGTCGCGCTTGACCTGTCATCGCCGCAAGGCCGCGAATTGCTGCAAGAACTGGTGCGCAAGACGGGCCAGCTTGTGACCAATTTTCCTGCAGAAAGTTTCCTAAGCCATGCCATCCTATCCGAAGGCCGCTCTGACCTCGTCACTGTGCGGGTAATGGGCTGGGCGGATGGGTCGCCTGCGCTCGATTACACCGTCAACAACAGCGTCGGCTATCCGATGTTGACCGGAACCGGCACCGAACCGGTCAACCATGTGCTCCCCGCATGGGATTTGCTGACTGGGGCCTATGCCGCCTTTGCCATGCTCGCCGCGGTCCGACACCGCGAACAAAGCGGCAAAGGCAGCGAGGTCCGTATCCCCCTGTCCGATGTCGCGATCGGCACAGTCGCCAATCTGGGCGGGATAGCCGAGGTGTTGTATTCCGGCAGTAACCGGCCCCGGCTTGGCAATGCGGTGTATGGCCTATTCGGGCGTGATTTTGTAACCGCCGACGGGGTGCGAACGATGATTGTCGTCGTCACTCCGCGCCAATGGGCCAACCTTGTCGCAGCGTTGAACCTCGGAAGCGCTGTTGCGGCGTTGGAGGCCGAGCGCGGCGTCAGCTTTGCCACGGATGATGGCCTTCGCTTTACCCACCGCGATGCATTATTTCCGATGTTTGAAGCGGCGATTGGAGCGCGCAGCCATGCCGATCTTTCCGCAGCCTTTGACGCAGGCGGGATTGTCCATTCGGCCTATCGGACGATGCAGGATGCCGTGAATGATCCGGCTTTGGTGGCCGATAACCCGGTGTTCGGATCGGCACCCAATCCATCCGGTTTTGATTATCCGGCGGCGGGCAGCTTTGCGACTGTGCCGCAGTTGGAGCGGCAAGCACCACGATCCGCGCCGTTGAACGGCAGTAACAGCGAGGAAATTTTGGCCGAACGGCTGGGGCTATCATCGATGCAAATCGCTACGCTTATCGACGCTGGCACGGTCAAGCAGGCATGACAGAGGCGCTGACTGTTGCTGAAAACTATGCCGCCGCTGCCTGTGATGCGGTGCATGCGCTGTTTAACGCTTCGTTGCTTGATGCCGAACAGCATGCCGCACACGGCCTTGCCTGGATCGAAACATCGGTCGAGGCGCTGCGTGCTTTGCATGCTTGGGGGGCAAAGCAGACCGGCGTTGCAGAAGCATTGGTCGTCGCTATCGGCACCGGTGAGACGTTGGCGCAGCTTGCCGGTGGTTTGCCGATGGGGCAAAATGAATTTGTCCGGCCAGCCGATTTCGGGCTGAACGATCATGTCCCTGCTCTGCTAGCCGCCGCAAAAGGCAACACAAAGGAAAACCGCGCAGAATTGGTCGCTTTACTGCGCGACGGTGCGCAAATTTCCGACCGGCTGGACGATGAACTGCTGGACCAAGTACGCGAACACTATCGCCGCTTCACTGATGACCGCATCCTACCACACGCGCATAAATGGCACCTCGATAACGCGTTGATCCCCGACGATATCATTGCCGAGATGGCTGCCCTCGGCACATTTGGAGTTTGTATATCCGAAGAATATGGCGGGCTTGGCCTTGGCAAGCTGGTGATGTGTATTGTGACTGAGGAACTGTCACGAGGCTGGATTGGTACAGGTTCACTCGGCACGCGCAGCGAGATTGCGGGCGAGCTTATTTCGCTTGGCGGCACAGACGCGCAGAAGGCGTATTGGCTGCCAAAGATAGCGTCGGGCGAAGTGCTGCCGACAGCGGTCTTCACCGAACCAGACACCGGTTCCGATATGGCCAGCCTGCAAACCCGCGCCACACAAAACGCCGATGGCTGGGAAATTACCGGTGCAAAAACATGGATTACCCACGCGGCGCGCACCGATTTGATGACGTTGATGGCGCGTACCTTGCCAGACGTGAAGGGATATGCCGGTTTGTCGATGCTGCTGGTTCCCAAGCCACGCGGCACCCAAGACAACCCTTTTCCTGCCGACGGCATGAGCGGCAGCGAAATCGAAGTGCTCGGCTATCGCGGCATGCGCGAATATGCGTTGCAGTTTGACGCGATGCAGGCGCCCGCTAATGCGTTGCTCGGTGGCGAGCAGGGCCAAGGTTTCAAGCAATTGATGCGGACCTTTGAAGGGGCACGGATACAGACCGCCGCGCGCGCTGTGGGTGTCGCCCGCCGTGCTTTTGAATTGGGGCTCGCTTATGCGCTCGACCGAAAGCAATTTGGACAGCCGATCATCAACTTCCCGCGCGTCGGTGACAAGCTGGCGATGATGGTAACGGACATGGTTATGGCCCGTGAGCTGACCTATTTCGCGGCGCGTTCGAAGGACTCCGGCAAACGCTGCGATATAGAGGCAGGCATGGCCAAGCTGCTCGCCGCTCGTGTTGCTTGGGCCAATGCCGATGCGTCGTTGCAAATCCATGGCGGTAATGGCTATGCGCTGGAATATGAAATCAGCCGCGTGTTGTGCGACGCGCGCATCCTCAACATATTCGAGGGTGCCGCCGAAATTCAGGCGCAGGTAATTGCGCGCGGCACATTGCAGGCCAAATCGCAGGATAAAAATTGATGGCTGAAAGCTACACCGATATCCGCGCCGAGGTCGCTAAGCTGTGTGCGCAATTTCCCGGCGAGTATTGGCGCGAAAAGGATAAACACCGCGCTTACCCGTCCGAATTTGTCGCAGCTTTGGGCGAAGCGGGTTATCTGGCGGCTTTGATTCCGGAAGAATATGGCGGGGCGGGCCTACCGATTTCGGCGGCAGCGGCTATCCTTGAGGAAATTCAGAAACAGGGCTGCAATGGCGGCGCAGTTCATGCGCAAATGTACATCATGGGCACTGTATTGCGCCATGGTTCCGACGAACAAAAGGCGGCTTACCTCCCTAAAATCGCTACCGGCGAATTGCGACTGCAAGCCTTTGGCGTGACCGAGCCGAGCAGCGGCACCGATACGCTGAGTTTGAAAACTACCGCCAAAAAAGATGGCAGTACTTACATCGTCAACGGTCAAAAAATCTGGACCAGCCGCGCCGAACACAGCGACCTGATGCTGCTGCTTGCACGCACTACCCCCAAAGAAGAAGCCGCCAGCCGCACCGAGGGGCTGTCGGTTTTCCTCGTCGATATGAAAGCTGCGCTTGAGGCAGGCACGCTGACCATTCGCCCCATCGACACAATGATGAACCACGCGACCACCGAAGTGTTCTTTGACACTATGGTCGTCCCCGCCGCAAACCTGATCGGCGAGGAAGGCAAAGGCTTTCGATACATACTGTCAGGCATGAATGCCGAGCGGTTGCTGATCGCAGCAGAATGTATCGGCGATGCGAAATGGTTCATCGAAAAGGCGACAGCCTACGCCAAAGAACGGCAGGTCTTTGGTCGCCCCATAGGGCAGAACCAAGGCGTACAGTTTCCGATCGCAAGGAGCTATGCCCAGATGCGCGCCGCAGAGCTGCTCGTCCATGAAGGGCTGCACAAATATGAGGCTGGCGAAAATTGCGGTGAGGAAGCGAATATGGCCAAAATGCTTGCCGCCGAGGCCAGCTTTGCGGCGGGTGACGCGTGTATCCAGACGCATGGCGGTTTCGGCTTTGCCGCCGAATATGACATCGAACGCAAATACCGCGAAACACGGCTGTATCAGGTCGCGCCGATCTCAACCAACCTGATTCTGTCCTATGTAGCGGAGCATGTGCTGGGGCTGCCACGGAGTTATTGACGCAAATTTGCGCAAGTGAACTGAGTGGTAGCTGGGGTCAGGACCTATCAAACGGTTGCGACCTCAGAACATCAATGTCCCGCCTGCTCCCCGCGCTCAAGGCCACTTGCCGCAAGTTGCAAATCAATCTGCTCCATCAGCCGCTCTAGCCCCGCTTCACTCGACGCCTCTGCCCTTGCCACCAGCACATCTTGCGTGTTCGAAGCCCGCAAAAGCCACCAGCCGTCAGGGGTGTTCACTCGTGCGCCGTCGGTTGCGTTCACATCAGCACCGTCTGCCGAAAGCCGCGCCAGCACTTCATCGATTACCGCAAATTTGCGGCTTTCATCGACCTGAAAACGCATTTCTGGTGTGTTTATCATTTCCGGCATTGCAGAGCGCAGTTCGGTCACACTTTTTCCGAGCTTTGCCGATGCACGCATCAACCGGACCGCAGCATAGATTGCATCGTCAAAACCGTAATAGTCATGCTTGAAAAAAATGTGCCCTGACATTTCTCCTGCCAGCGGCGAACCTGTTTCCTTCATTTTGGACTTAATCAGGCTATGTCCTGTTTTCCACATCAGCGGCTTTCCGCCGAGCTGCTCAACGCGGTCGAATAATGCCTGTGATGCCTTCACATCGGCAATAATCGTCGCACCCGGCACTTCGCCAAGCACATCCTCAGCATAGATTTGCAGCAATTGATCGCCCCAGATTACGCGGCCTTGGCCGTCAATTGCACCGATGCGGTCGCCATCGCCGTCAAAAGCCACTCCGAAATCGAGTTTCTTCTCCGCGACAAGTCTTTGTAAATCGACCAGATTCTTTGGGTCGGTGGGATCGGGATGATGATTGGGAAACTGGCCATCCACATCCACAAACAGAAGGTGATGCTCTCCGGGTAGCATCTTCACCAGTCTCTCAATGACCGGTCCCGCCGCACCATTCCCCGCATCCCACCCGATGCGGAATGCCAAAGGGGGTGCGGCTTGCGCAATGCGTTCAACATACTGGTCTATGATGTCGTGGGTGCTAGCCGCACCTTGGCCACCAGTACCTTCGCCATCAAGCCAATCCCCTGCCGCCGCGATCCGGCCCAGCTCCTGAATGTCGCCCCCGAAAAACGGTCGGCTTTGGAAGACCATCTTGAAGCCGTTGTAATTGGAGGGATTGTGGCTTCCGGTTATTTCAATGCCGCCATCGACATCGTCCAGAACGGCTTCGGCATAATATAGCATCGGCGTTGGCCCCATACCGATGCACACTGCATCCAGCCCCGCATCCGTTATACCGCGCACCAACGCCGCCTCCAGCATCGGTGAACTCAGCCGGCCGTCGTAACCCACCGCGATCTTCTTACCGCCAGCACGGCCCAGCATCGTCGCAAAGCTGCGCCCGATGGCATAAGCATCGTCTTCGCCCAAAGTTTCGCCGATGATCCCGCGAATGTCATATTCACGCAATGTAGTGGAGTGGAAGATATGCGACATGAAAACTCCAAATTTATGAACGGCTTCAGATTTTATATAGGGTAGTTAACGGCTTTAAACCGATTTTGTTGCCAGATCCTCTAGCAATATATCGCGTGCCTTGTTCAAATCGGCGGCGCGGCTTTCGTTGCCGCCACGATCAGGATGGTTTTCAGAGATCAGTTGCCGGTGACAATAACGGATACGGTCTGCATCATCCTGTGCCGAAACACCCAGCAAGCCGCGCGCTTGGCTCAGTGCAAATTCGTCGGTCTGTTTAGCTTTCAGGCCGAATAACCGCCAGCTTAACCCCCGGTACCAAGTGACGCCCACGATAATCGCCGGCACTCCGACTATCCATCCGCCGCGCAACGCAATCATGGCGCCGCCCAAAGCGAGCAATATTGGCGGCAATTGCGCCATCTTCACTTTGCCACTCCACAGAGCGTAACCAAGCGCTGCGACAACAAACAAAGCGATGATCGGCATCAGACCAACGTCGGCTGGGAAAATTCAGGCAGCGACAAAGCGGACAACAGCTCGCGCAGTTCCTGCCGCGCGATCACATGCGCTGTGGCAAGGCTGCCCAAATGCCCCTTGTCCACCAAGGTTAAACCAGACGGAAACAGTTCGCGATAGATAACGCGTTCGTTAAGCCCTGGGATGGCCCGGAAACCGGCACGTTTTGAAAGGTCGGCAATCGCGTTCGTCATCCGTTGCTGGTTGCGCGCCTCCATATTGTGCAGGCGGTTACGTAGTACCACCCAGTCGATGGTTACGCCGTCCGACTTTGCCCGCGCCATCCGCGCTTCCCAGATCAGTTCGGCATAGAAACTCAGCTTTTTGACTTTGAAATTTTCCGCATCAACCTGGCCGATCAGATCAAAATCGACAAAGCTGTCGTTAATCGGCGTTACCAATGTATGCGCCTGCGTCGCTACATAGCGCGCATATTTATCGTCACGACCCGGCGTGTCAAATACGATGAAATCGGACTCTGCGGCGGCGGCGGCAATCTGGATTTCCAGCCGTTCCTGCGAATCCTGATCGAATACGTCAAACGTGGGCATAGGCAGCTTTACGTCTCGCCGCGCCATCGTCTCGCGGCGATTTTCAAGATAGCGATACAATGTCCGTTGACGCGAATCGAGATCAAGGCACGACACGCGAGCGCCACGCGCTGCCAACGCAATGGCTACGTGAACGGCAGTCGTTGATTTACCCGTACCGCCTTTTTCATTAGCAAATACAATATGATGCGCTTTCGCCATGCGAATGCTGAACCCCCGTTTGAGTATTTCGCCTTGCGCTGCCTAGTGGCCATCGCGCATAGCCTTGGCTCCGCCATAACCAAGGCAAAATGGTCGTGCAAACCTTCAATACGCTTTTACAGTTAAGAGCCGCGATTGCGGCGGTACGTGGCGCAGGAAAGCGCATTGCGCTTGTGCCAACCATGGGGGCGCTTCACGCAGGCCATCTGGCGCTCGTCGAGGAAGCGAAACAGCACAGCGACGCTGTGATCGTATCGATCTTTGTTAACCCAACGCAATTCGGACCAAATGAGGATCTGGCTGCCTATCCGCGCACGTTTGACGCCGACATGGAAAAACTGGCTGCATTGGGTGTCGATATTGTCTGGGCACCGACCACAAGCGAAGTTTATCCGGCAAATTTCTGCACGACAATCCATGTCGGTGGACCAAGCGAGGGATATTGTGGTGCCGCCAGGGCCGGACATTTCGACGGCGTCGCATTGGTTGTCACAAAATTATTTAACCAGACCGGGGCGGATGTGGCCTGTTTTGGCGAGAAAGACTTTCAGCAACTGGCGGTCATCCGGCATTTCGTCCGCGATCTGGATATCGACATCACTATCGTTGGTGTGCCTATTGTCCGCGATGCCGACGGGCTGGCGCTGTCATCGCGCAATGTTTACTTATCGGATGCCGAACGTAGATCGGCGGTGGCGCTTCCGCAAAGCTTGCAAACAGCGCGGCAGGAAATTCTTAGCGGCAATTCTATCCCCGCGTCGCTGGCTGTAGCAAAAGATACATTGTTCGCTGCAGGGTTTTCCAACGTCGATTATTGCGAATTGGTTGATGCCGAAACTTTGCGACCTGTGCAGGAATTATCCGGCAGACCGCTGCGTTTGCTGGCTGCGGCAAAGATTGGAAAAACGCGACTGCTGGATAATCTTGCGATTTAGGCGGCGGCCCAAAACCAGTTTATGGGACGCCCGTTAAAAAAGTTGGTCGTGCGTTAACCATTTGTTATCCACGTTCGGGCGATCACTCCTCTCAGCAAACGAGGGGATTAGTTTCGATGGCAAACAGCATGAAAAGCGCCTGCTTCCTAATGGAAAGCCGCATCGCCGACGCAGCAGCGGGTAACACCAACGCATTGTTCGACTTGGGCGTTGCCTATTCGACCGGCAGCGGCGGTGTTAATGTGAACCTGGTTGAGGCGCACAAATGGTTTAACCTTGCCGCGGTCAACGGTCACGAAGAAGCTATGTATTGCCGTGCGGAGATTTCCGACGAAATGACCGCACGCGAAATCGCCGAGGCACAGCGTCAAGCCCGATCCTGGTTGCAAATGAGCGAACGCCGCGCCGCTTAAAAAGCAGTTGCCAAAGTGAACGCCCGAGAATCTCTGGTGACTCAATAATCACCGCCGGCTTATTCAGCCGCTTGTTTTGCTTGCCACTCGCCGAATGATTGCGCCAACCGTTGCGCTGCAATTTCGCGGCCTACGCTGCGTTCAAGTCCCAATGACAGAGACAATGGCCCACCCAAAAGTGAATCGCCAAGCGCCAACAGCACCAACTCCATCGTCAACTTGTGCAGGTTTTCATCGTTATGGCCGCCCTCACCGACTTCATCGACCAGCTTATGGATTGCCTCGACAACGGGGTTTAACGCATCCTCATTACCACTGAGCAGCATCCAAGCGGCCAGCGCCCCGGCACCGGCTTTGTCAAAATGGTCAAAGATCAGGTCAACCAAATCACGAGGGCCAATGTCGCCCCCCCGAAAAAGGTGGATCTGTTCGCCAATATCGGCACAAATCGATTCTGCGTGAAACGCGGCCAGCTCGCGCTGCAACCCTGATGCCGAACCGAAATGGTGCAGCAAATTTGCATGAGTCCGGCCAATACGGCCGGCCACAGCTTTCAAAGTGACCGCCTGTGGCCCTGCCTCGATCAACAATTCCCGCGCAGCCTCAAGGGCTACAAGACGGCTGGCTTCTGGCGACAAGCGGCGACGAGCGGCGGGTTCGGGTAGCTGCGGAAATTTGATGACTGCCATAGCCGCTTCGTGTGCGCCATCAGACGTATTTTCGCAACTGCAACGATCAATTTCGGGATATGAACACATTTTTACAGGTATATTAAGGCCGTTTTTCCCGGAAAACTGCCATTATTCCTGAATGCCCTTAAACGCTGTTAACCTTCACCGTTAAGTGGACATTATCGCGCTACGCCTAGATCGGGGTTGTGGACCAGACGATTGTAACAGAACAGAAAAATCCAGCGGTGTCGAACGCACACGACCGCCGCATGACTGCGCGAAAATTGCGTATGCGCAGTTTGCACATTGAAAACCGGCATTGGCTGGGCGGCGATCCTTATGGCACCGCATTCTTCAATGCACTTTCGGCGGTCTTCCCGCGTGGTGAAGCCTTTATGATCGAGAGCCTGCGTCCTTGGCAAAATAAATTACCGGCCAAGCTGGCTCAGGACGTTCATTGTTTTATTCAACAAGAAGCGGCCCATAGCCGCGAGCACGCCGGTATGAACCGCGCCCTGATGCGCGCCGGCTATGACATTGAGCCGCTGGATAATGCTATCCGTCAGTTCGTCGAGTTTTTTGGCAAAACTAGCGATCTGACCAAGCTGGGCGCAACAATGTGCATCGAACACCTGACAGCGATCGTCGCGTCAGAAATGATCGCTGACCACCGCCATCTTGAAGGCAGCGATGCAGAGATGCGGAAATTGTGGCTGTGGCACGGAATCGAAGAGATCGAACATAAGGCCGTGGCATTTGATGTATGGATGTACGTCACGCGGGACTGGAGCCCTTTCCGCCGCTGGATCACGCGATCAGCCATGATTACAGCGGTATCGTTGAGCTTTTTTGTAAACCGGACCCGCGGACAGGTTGAACTGATGCGGCAGGATGGCATGGGCTGGAAACAGGCTTTGCCGCGGTTACTGCGTTACGGCTTTGCCAAGGGCGGCATTGGTCGCCGTGTTTTGAAACCCTGGGCCAGGTTTTTGAAACCCGGCTTTCACCCCTGGCAGATCGATGACCATGCGTTGATTGCCAAAGGCGAAGCCTTAATTGCTGCGCTCAGCCCTGAGCCGATTGTGGCCAACGCCGCAGCAAAAACCGAAACGTCTGTTGCAAAAGCCGCCTGACTTCTGGGGTACTGATTTTAGTATCAGGGCCCTAGGCAGCAACCCTTAGCGGCACCGAAGTCCGCATTCGGCGCATCGCATAAGCGGCATCATCATCGCTGCCATCCTTATCAGATTTGGAAAGCGTCAATTCAAACAACGCAGATGAAGCGTCCGCCCTTCGCCCGGCGCTAAAACGCCGCTCAACGCTTCCCAGTGGGCGAAAACCAAGTTTGCGCAAAACCCGGCCAGAGGCAGGGTTATCGGTAAAATGCCCGGCAACCAGCTTTGGGTGTCCCAATGCCTTTGCAACATCAACCACAGCCTTTGCCGCCTCGGTGGCATAGCCTTGCCCCCAATGGGCACGTGCGATCCAGTAGCCAAGCTCAACCTCGCCATTGCGATCACCAAGGCCGCATGCGCCAATCAGTTGTGGCGCGCCGTCTGTCCGTCGCATCAGCATGAAGGACGGAAACATTTGGGGATGTTCGACCGCAGCAAAGCGTTCCGCTTCGGCAGAGCTATAAGGCCAGGGCGCACGTGCAAGGTTGCGCACAATACCTTCGTCCGCGATAGCCCGATACAGCGCGGGTGCGTCTTCGGGCCAGCAGGGCCGTAACAACAGTCTTTCAGTTCTAGCGAACATATACTCTCTCCTGTCCGTCTGGCTGCCCCATCAATCACTTTAGTGACAGCCATGTGAAAACAACCCTTGATGGGTTAGGTTGCAGGGAGAATGAGATAAAAAAAAGGGAGCCGGATGATCCGTCTCCCTTGTGCGATGGGAGGTGTCACCACGCTCCCCGGATCATCCAGATGGACAATCCGTTATCGACTGTCCGTATGTTATTCGGCGGCCATTGCTGCCATATCGACCGACACATATTTGCGGCCAAGGCGACCAGCATGGAATCGGACGCGGCCTTCGATCAATGCGAAGAGGGTATGGTCTTTGCCCATGCCGACGCCTTTGCCCGCGTACACTTTCGTGCCGCGCTGACGAATGATAATGTTTCCGCCGATCACTTCCTGACCGCCGAACTTTTTCACGCCAAGCCGACGACCTTCTGAATCGCGACCGTTGCGGCTGGAACCACCTGCTTTTTTATGTGCCATGGTCTAAACTCCTTGAATTCTTATTCAGCTTTGCCTGCAGCGGCCTTTTTGGGCGCAGCTTTTTTGGCGGGTGCGGCGTCTGCCGCGGCTTCAACTTTTTCCGCCTTGGGTGCAGCAGCCTTTTTAGGCGCAGCGCCACCGACAGCGGTGATACGCAGCAATGTCAACGACTGGCGATGACCTTGCTTGCGGCGATAGTTGTGACGACGCCGTTTTTTGAAAACGATTATCTTTTCGCCGCGCTCTTGCGCAATAATTTCTGCCGAGACGATCAGACCCTTTGAGTCTTTGATCTCGCCACCGTCGCCCGCGAGCAACACATCGTCCAGCGACACAGTGTCACCGGCTTCTCCGGGCAGTTTTTCAACTGCAATCTTGTCTCCAGCGGCAACACGATACTGCTTGCCGCCAGTGCGCACGATAGCGAACATGGCTTTATCTCAATCTCTATATATCTGCTTTGTGCCGTTTTACCGGCTTTTCCAACGCGTAACAACGAAACCTGAGTCTGGCAGACCCGCATTGGAAGGCGCGCAGCTAGTGTATTGAGTCGCGGTTGTCAACGCACGTTTCGCCATTTGGTGCCGGTTTTCGCAACTCTTGCCTGCCTGCCATTGGCACCGTAAAGCAACGTCTATGCATAATATCAATCGAACATTTCTGCCCCTTGCCGTTACTGCATCGCTGGCTTTGTCAGGGTGCGGTAGCGTTGAGGGGGATTTTCCTTCGCTTGGCAAACGTCCTTATGAGCGGGAAAATCCAATAGAGGACACTGTTGCATCGGCGGTTCCTTTGACAACGACCTTGCCTGCCGATTTGCAAAAACAAACCGATTCCCTGTTGTCGCGCAGCGGTACAGCGCATGCCGCTTATCAATCCGCTTTGTCATCGGCACTGGGGGTGATCCAATCCGCCCGAAATTCAGCGCCCGGCAGCGAAGCGTGGGTGAATGCACATGCTGTGCTGTCCCGTGTGGACAGCGTGCGCGCCGATGGCATGGTTGCACTGGGCGAAATAGACCAGATCGTCACTCAACAGCGCGAGAGCGGCGCTGATATGGGCCTGGTCGCTTTACTGTCCGCGCCGCAACAACGCATCGCTGATCGGGTTGATGCCGAAAATGCAGAGATTGAACGGCTGGCAAAGCTGATCGGGCTATAACCGCAGGCTTCTCCCCTAAAGCGGTTTGCACCCCTAAAGTGGTTTGAATGTGACCTTCAGGCCATCCTTTGGTTTCGGAATCGGCCAAGCCTGCCATTCGGGCTGATAGCCGTCTGCAATCTCTACTCGCACCTGCGTCAGCAAATGGTGCATGAACAATTTTGTCTGCATATAAGCAAAATGCAGCCCCAGACACATATGTGCGCCGCCGCCAAAAGGTACCCATGCATATTTATGGCGTCCCTTTGAATTTTCGGGCGTGAAACGCATCGGATTGAATGTTTCCGGTTCTTCCCAATATTCGGGCATCATGTGGACGAATGACGGGCTGATACTGACCGCGGTCCCCGCCGGGATATCATATCCCATGAATGTAAAGTCGCGCAGCGCCCGACGCGGCACCGACGGCACTGGCGGAATCATCCGCAGCGATTCTTTGAACGCGTATTCGGTCAGTTCGAACCGGTCGAGATCGGCCATGGAAAGCTCGGAACCGGGAGGCGCAACCGACAAGCATTCCTGCCGCACCTTTTCCTGCCATTCAGGGTGCTTAGCCAACATCCAGACCATCGATGTGACCGAAGATGTGATTGTGTCATGCGCTGCCATCATCAAAAAGTTCATATGATCGATGATTTCACCATCGCTCATGTGCTCACCGTCTTCGCGTGTGGCGCGACAAAACTGGCTGAACATATCTTGCCGGTTTTCGTTGCGGCGGCGTTCCTCAATCTGCGGGCCGAAATACTCGATCAGATATTTGCGACCGGCCACCCCCCGGCCCATTGCTGTGAACGGCAACGGCGCCCGGACAACGCCAATCGAAGCCTGCACCATATCGACAAACGCTTTGTTAATGCGGTTCGCCTCTGGCCCCAACGGCACGCCAAGGAACGAACTGGCCGCCACATCAAGCGTGATCTGTTTGATCGCAGGGTAAAACGCCATCTCACCACGCCAATTGGGCAGTTGTTCACGGAATATGCGGTTCATGTCCTGCGTATAGCCGCGCATCGGCTCTGGCTTGAACGCGATGCCCAATGCCCGCCGATCCATTCGGTGATGGTCAAAATCCATCAGCATCAATCCGCGCGGGAACAGCATGTTGAGAACCGGCCCCCAGCCCTGTTCGGACGAAAACAATTTGTCACGATCAAACAGCATCAGCTCGTTCGCCTCGGCACCAACCATCGTAATAGTTGGGTTGCCAAAGGAGTTCGTCCGGAACACTTTGCCATACGTGTTTATCAGATGAGCGCCATATCCACCCGGATTCCGCAGAACGCGAAACGTTGTGCCGATAACTGGCGGTCCGTTTTCACCGGGGATATGCGACAGATCGCCAATCTTTGAACGCGGTGTCCAATGGGGATTTGCGGCTTCGCTGCTGGCAAGGGCCATAGTGTGCTCCGGATAAGTTAATCGGTCAGTTAAATACTTACTATCAACAGTGTTAATAAACCGCAAGCGCGATAGACGTTCATCCAATGCATCCCAAAGATGAACATCAGCCGACAACATCATTCAGATGCAATTCAACCAGAAAGTTGCAATCCTATAACCACGATAGAACAAGCCCCGATTCGACGACATGATTCGCTGAATGACGGGACGGTTCGCTCGCACGAAATAAGGGGTGGAAGATGAACATGATTTCCAAAAAACTCGGCCTCCGGTTGGCAGCGTTAAGCGCTGTGACACTTGGATTGTCCGGTTGTGTATATGAAGCGGGTCTTGGCTATGCCAGCGATGGCTATGGCTATAATGATTACAACTGCGATCCATATTCCCGCTTCGACAGCTATTACGACTGCGACAACAGCTATGGCTTTTACAACATCGGTTTTGGCGGCGGCTGGTACGACAGTTTCTGGTACCCCGGGCACGGATATTATGTGTTCGATAATTATGGCCGTCGTTTCAACATGCATGACCACCATCGCCGTTATTGGGGCGATCGCCGTCAACGCTGGTACCGCGATAATCGCGACCATGATGGCGGGCGCGGCCATGGGCGTGGACGCCATGATAACGATGGCCGCCGCGGACACCAAGGCGACGGCGATGACCGTTCGGGTGCTGTAGGCAATGGCAACTGGGACGGCCGTAACACCAATCGTGACGACCGCCGTGGTGGTCGCGGCGATGGCCGCCGCGGACGCAACAACGGCCAAGGCAACGATGCAGTCTCGCAGCCCGTTCCACAGCCGATGGCTCGGCCCGGACCGGACCGGCGCGACGAACGGGCCGGTCGTGGTGATGGCCAAGGGCGTAGCCGCTATCAGCAGCCAGCCAATGCCGCACCGCAAAATGCGGCACCGCAGCAACAGCCTGAGGCAAGTCCGCAACCACCGGCACGGCAACGTGAAGAGCGGCAAACCGCGCGACCAAGGGGCGATGGCCCTCGTAATCGCCAAGCTCCAAGCCGGGTTGAAGATTAGTCCCTCTTATTTTCGGGAGAATGGCAATGAAAGCATTTCTGATCGCAGGCCTTGTCGCGTCCACGTTCCTTTCACCCGCAGCGCATGCAGCGGTTGAAATTGGGGCCATCCGAGTCTCGACCGCTTTGGCGGCTGATAGCAACGCGGATTTCCAACGCGGGGAACGTCGCCGCGGCGGCGAGCCTGCCGCTGGTCAGGAAATGGCGGAGCAACAGGGTAGTGGTAGTCAAGGCAAGGCTAATCGCCGCGCCGAGCGTATTGATCGCCGTGCCGAACGTAGCGGCGGGCAGAATACTTGGGAGCAACCGGCACAGCAACCTCAACCGCAGCCGCCGGTTAACCGGCGTGCAGACCGTTGGAGCGACCAAGTTCAGCCGGAATCGCAAACGCGCGAAAATCGCCGCGAGGGACGCCGTGATGACCGGCAGAATAGTGGCTGGCAACGCAATGACGGCCAAAGCAACGGTATTGGACGCAATAACGGTGTGACGAACGGCAGCGTTAGGCAGGACGATCGCGACATCCAAGACACCAATAGGCGCGATCAGAACCGCGACGACCGCTATGATAACGGCTATGATCGTAACCGTGGCAATTGGGATCGCAACGACCGTGGCCATGATGACCGTTATGGCAATGGCTGGAACCGCGACAAAGGCCGCTGGAATGATCACGATAATCGCAATGATGATTCCCATCGTAACGATCGGCACGATGATCGCGACTGGAATGGCCGTAACGACCGCAATCATCATAACGACAACAGACGCGACGATTATAAAAACGACGACCGGCGCTGGGATAACAGCTGGCGCAACGACCGTCGCTATGACTGGCGTGGACACCGAAGCCAGTACCGCGATCATTATCGTCGCCCCAGCCATTATTACGCGCCCGATCGCCACCATCGCTACAGCCGGTTCAGCATTGGTATCACCATTGGCTCGGGTTTCTATCACCAGAATTACTGGCTGAACGACCCGTGGGAATACCGCCTGCCGCCCGTTCACGGTCCGTATCGCTGGGTGCGCTATTATGACGATGTGCTGCTGATCGATGTCCGCAGTGGTTACGTCGTCGATGTTATCAATGATTTCTTCTGGTAAATCCTGATCCCACCAGTTGAATTGGGCCCGGATGCGCAAAAGCGTTTCCGGGCCCTAACTTTTTGGGCTTGAACCATTGCAGCCACCGCGACACACTCCCCTATATAGATTTTAGGAGAGTCCACCATGATCCGCGCCGTTCTGCTTGCCACCGCCAGCCTGTTTTCCGCTTCACCTGTATTGGCAGACACTCACATTATCATCGTTGGTAATTTGGTCCCCGACGCCGAAACCGGCCCTATTGGAAAAGCTGTCGTTACCGTAACCGACGGTCGTATCGTTAAAGTGCAGAAATACTCCGATGTGGCAGGACAAAATTTTGAAGCTGATGCCGTATATGATCTTTCTACCAAAACCGTCGTTCCGGGCCTCATCGACCTCCACGTCCATCTAACCGGCGACCCTGGCGGTGACTATCGCGACGAAGCGGTTGATCCCGATGAATGGGGTGTCGTCATGGGCGTCAAGAACGCCGCTTTAACGGTCAAGGCTGGCTTCACTACTGTGCGCGAGGCTGGCTCTGCACAGAACACCGGTTTTGTCCTGCGCCGCGGCACTGCGGAGGGCAAGATTGACGGGCCGCGCATTATTGCTGCTGGCCCTGCGCTCTCCATTGTCGGCGGTCACGGCGATGTTAGCGGATTTCGCAAAGATGTGCTGTCCGCACTCGACACCGGCTATACCTGCACGGGGCCGTTGGAGTGCGCCGAAAAAGTCCGCAAGTCATCTCGATTGGGCGCGGATATTATCAAGATTACAGCAACAGGCGGCGTGCTGTCGCAACAAGGCCGCGGACTGGAGGCGCATTTCACCAATGAAGAAATGAAATCCATCGCCGATACTGCACACTCGCTAGGCCTGAAAGTGATGGCGCATGCTCACGGTGCGCGCGGCATAGAAGCCGCGTCCGCGGCGGGCATCGACACGATCGACCACGGCACCTTTGCCGATGAGGCCGCGCTAAAGGTCATGAAAGCCAAAGGCACAGTGCTGGTTCCAACCTTGATGGCGCTGGAGGGTGTGCGCGAACGGCTGGGCAAAGGCATTTACACGCCAACCGTCGAAGTGAAAGCCCGGCAAGCCGTTGAAGCCGCTGGTCGTCAAGTCACCCGCGCAAAAGCCATGGGCGTCACCGTCGCGTTCGGCACTGATGCTGGCGTGTTCGACCATGGCAAAAATGCCGGAGAGTTTGCTTTGATGGTCAAAGCAGGTTTGACCAACCAGGAAGCGCTCGCCAGCGCCACGTCGGTCGCTGCCAAAACTTTGGGGATGGAAAATGAAATCGGGCGGATCGCGGTGGGCTATTCCGCTGATATGATCGCGGTTGATGCTAACCCCTTAACCGACATCCGCACACTGGAAAACGTCAGCTGGGTTATGGTAAGAGGCCGCGTTATTAAGTGACTGGCCAATAACTGGAGAGCATTACCGTGGACGCCGACGTACAGCCGAAACGCAAATTTGATCGCAATAACGATCCCGCCAAACTGGCAAAGATCGGGAACGCTGTAACGCGCCGGTTGGAGGCTAACCCGAAGGTGCAGCGCGTCCCTGTCGATAACCTACAGCTCTATGTGTTCATCGATTTTTTGGGACAGCACGATTGCCAAATGCTGATCGACAAGATCGACGCGCGTGCTGTGCCGTCCACCTTGTACGAAGGAACTGAGCAAAAGGGTTTCCGCACGTCATCCAGCTGTCACTTGAACCGCTGGGACCCCGCCATCACCCGCATCGAAACCAAAATGACGCAGGTTTTGGGTATCAACAACAATTTTGCCGAAACGATGCAGGGGCAGCGCTACACGCAAGGCCAAGAGTTTAAAGCGCATCACGATTTCTTCCACCCGACCGAGGACTATTGGCAGCGCGAAGCGCCTACCGGCGGGCAACGATCCTGGACCGCGATGATCTTTCTCAATACGGTGCAAGATGGCGGCGCGACCGAATTTCCGCACCTGAAAATCGGAGTCCGTCCGCAGGCCGGAACGATGCTGATGTGGAACAATATGCAGCCCGACGGGACGTTGAATTATAAATCGCTGCACACCGGCACACCGGTAAAGGCTGGGGTGAAACATATCATCACCAAATGGTACCGACAAAACAACTGGCTAGCGCTCAATTCACACTGAATTTTTTCGTTTTTGGTTGGATCAGTCACAGAGGACTGTCCCCAAAAGCCATTATTCAGTCAAACATTTACGTCGGTCGCTAGCTCTTGTTCGCAACCAAAGTTGAAACCGGGTTTTTCGACGACGGGTTGGAAGCGTTGGTTTTCGCGCCTTTGTCAGCTTTGGGTTTACGGACTTCTTTGTTCGTTTTCTTTTGACCCTTGGCCATAATATTTCTCCTTATGCTATCCCATTACAGGAGATTCCGGCGTCATGATAGGCAGCCGCAGATAAACTCTACGATATTCATCCAGCCATAGCGTCGTTTGTCGAAATATCGTTGTAACAATCCACCAAGCCTCGCCACGCAAGCATCAATATTGCGCAATTTTGATGCGCTGCTTTTGGTTTGGAGATCCCTCATGAAATCACGCTTTCTGTTTGCCACCGCAATGCTCGCGTCGATCACCGTCGCTCATCCCGCATTCGCGGTCGATGATGCTGTCCAGACCGAAGCCAAGCAGCTGGAGGAAGGTGAAAAACTGAAAGCGTTGTTTGCCACTGACGACGAAGCCAGCCTGAAGCGCAATCCGCTGAACGGACTGTTCCGCGGTGACATGCGCTATGCCGACCGCTTCGGTGATTTCGTCAGCGATGCCTATTTTGACGCGGAACGCTCTGCTGCCCAGGACAATGTTAAAAATCTGAAAGCGATTGACCAGTCAAAGCTGAACGCGACTGACCAGATTGCTTATGCTGTTTTTATGCGGAATCAAAATGATGCACTGAAAGGCCTTTCAAAGCCTTATCTCGAACTCACGGCCGTTCGCCCGCTCAACCATTTTTTCGGCTTCCACACATTCTATCCCAATTTCGCAAGCGGTCAGGGCGCGGCACCGTTCAAAACGATGGATGATTATGAAAACAACCTGAAACGCCACAAGGAATTCGTGACGTTAATCGACGCGTCGATTGGCCGGTTCCGCGAGGGCATGGATTCAGGCGTGGTTGAAACCAAAATGACGATTACCAACGTCATCGACCAGCTGGATACCCAGTTAAAACAATCGGTCGAGGAATCGCCCTATTTCGGTCCAACAAAGGTGTTTCCCGAAGGTTTTGCGGATGCAGACAAGGCGCGTCTGACCGACGAATACCGCGCCGCAATTACGGACGGCATCTACCCCGCGTACACGCGCTTGCGCGACTTTTTAAAGGCTGACTATCTGCCCGTAGCACGCGAAGGCGTTGGCCTGATGTATATGAAGGGTGGCGCTAAGCTATATGACTATCTGATCGAATCAACCACGACGCTGCCAATGACTGCGGATCAAATCCACAAATTGGGCCTTAGCGAAGTAAAGCGGATCAAAAAAGGTATGGAGACGATCCGTAAAGAGGTTAAATTCAAGGGTACGCTGCCTCTATTTTTCGACCATCTGCGCAATGATCCGAAATTCAAAATGGACAGCCGTGAGGGATTGACGCAAGGCTATTACGACATCGGCAAGCAGGTCGATACGATCATTGGCAGCCAGTTCAAATACCTTCCGAAAGCACCGCTGGAAATTCGCCCTTACGAGGAATTCCGCGAGAAATATGAAGCTGGCGGCAGCTACCAAAGCGGTACGCCTGACGGTGCGCGACCCGGCATTTTCTATTTTAATGCTTATGATCTACCCAGCCGGACCACGCCGGGTATGACCACGCTCTATCTGCACGAAGGCGCGCCGGGCCATCATTTCCAGATCAGCATCGCGCAAGAAAACGAGACGCTTCCAGCGTTCATGCGCTTTGGCGGCAACACAGCCTATGTCGAAGGTTGGGCGCTCTATTCCGAAACATTGGGATATGAGATGGGACTGTTTAAAGATCCCTATCAGCGCTTTGGCACGCTGTCTGACGAAATGCTGCGCGCAATGCGGCTAGTCGTTGATACCGGTATCCACAGCAAAGGCTGGACCCGCGAAAAGGCCATCGAATATATGCTCGCCAATAGCGACATGGGCAAAACCGATGCGACGGCCGAGGTTGAACGCTATATCGCAATCCCGTCACAAGCACTTGCTTATAAAATCGGTGCGCTAACCATCCAGCGGCTAAAAGCGAAAGCCAAAAAGGCGCTTGGCAAGAAGTTTGACGTCCGCGAATTCCACAACCAAATTTTAAACACAGGTGCACTGCCGCTGACCGTGTTGGAAAAGAAAATCGACGACTGGATTGCAGCAACGAAATAGGCGCTACAAATAGGCACGTCGAGGCGGCAGTATTCGATGACCTCTTAGGCAGGCGACTGTGCAAACGATGAATTTGTGCACTGGGTAAGCGCCGAAACGTAGCGGATTTGGCAGGAAGTACTGGCGGGTGTATGCTGCAAATATGTCTGCTGTAAAAGCCGCCAACCCGCGAACACTTTTTGCCCCTGATGAATGGGCCGCCATAACCGCTGTGTCCAACTGGCGCGGGATCTGGTTGATCGTTCATGCTTGGCTGGTTGTGGCATTTGCCGCGTTCGGTGCAGCATGGGCGTGGAGTTTCGATCCGCTTACCGGATTGCTCGCGACGCCCATTGCTTTGGCCATAATTGGCGGACGGCAATTGGGGTTATCGATCATTATGCACGATGGCGCGCACGGGCTATTGCATCCTAATCGAAAGCTGAACAATTGGCTGGGGCAATGGCCATCAGGCGCGGCAACAGGCAGCGATCTATTCGCGTATCGCACCTATCACCTGACGCATCACAAATTCACACAACAGCCCGAAGACCCCGATCTGTCGCTGTCGAAACCCTTCCCGACCAGCACTGCAAGTTTGCGCCGTAAAGCGATC
>JANOTI010000011.1:0-2828 GCA_031416255.1 Sphingomonadales bacterium
GCGTTCGTCAAGGAATTTTGCCCAGTCATAAGGCTGAACCTTGTTCAGTTCAGCCACCAGGGTGTCGAAAGTATAGGTTTGAACCCCCCAATCGCCATTACGAATACCGAAAAAGTTCCGCGCGAAATCGTCAAGCGAGCGTTTGCCTTTCGACAATTGCCGGATGGTCATGTCGGCATCGAGCCAGATCAACGCGCCTTCATTGTAATAATCCTCTGGCCGGGCCCAGCTGCTATTGGGCTTTGGCTTGCGCGCTGCAAAGATCGGATCGTGCGTGGTGTCCTCAACAGACCGCCATTCGCGCCCCGCCTGTTCGCTATAATAGCCTGCATGTTTTGCCACTTCGCCCAGCAGCATTTCGGGTGTCTGCATCCCGGACCGGCCCGCGAGGACCAAGTCCCAATAGGCTGTCTGCCCCTCATAGACCCAAAGCAGATTATCGCGCATCGGCGTGCTGTAATTCGGCGTCCACATCGCGGCGGGACGGCGGAATTTGCCGTTCCAGCTGTGGATCAACTCATGCGGCAACAGCCCGCGTTCGCTGCCGTTGTCGGCCCATTCGGCGAAATAGTCCGTCTCGCGGCTGTTTTCCGAACTGCGATGATGCTCCAATCCGATACCGCCCATTTTTTCGGTCAGCGCGAGCAGGAATTCATACCGGTCAAAATGTTTGGAGCCAAACAGCAGCACTGCCTCGTCCACCAAGGCTTTGTGCGCGGCAATCTGTTCGGGTTTGGCGTCCAGAAATTTCGCCGCATCGGCCCAGACATTCAGCGTGACGTTGTTGCCCAAATCCCATTTGCGGTAATGCGCACCCGCAAACAGTGGACTGTCGATAAACGTTTCATAATCGGTTTCGGCGTAATCGATGCGGTTAGCGGTTGCGACAGCGCCGTCGAGCGCGGCAACGCCCGTCCAGCCATCGGGCAGGATGATCGAAGGACGAAGCCGGATTTGGCGGGTAAAATGGCCAGCGGGATAGAGCGATACCTGCTCCCACTGCACATTCAGCATTTCGGGCGTCACGACGAAGAGACCCTCGGTGTCACGCACTGGCGACAGGAACTGATAGAAGGCATCCAGCGTTTTGATGCCTTCAGGGATATTCAAGTGAAACGCGTAAACATTGGTCGGATCACGCTCCCAAGCGACAGGCGCGCCATTCGCGGTGAATTTCAGCCCCGCGAGTTCCGCTAGCGCGCCGCGCGGGCCGTGCTTTCCGGGCAACCATTGCGGATAGAGCAACGTCAGCCGCTTGCCCGGCTCGACTGGAATGCTTTGCCGCACGTTGAAAATGGCGCGCTCAATGTCGGTGGCATCGACCTCCAACGTCATCGCGCCGGGCGCATAGGGCGCATCGACGGGTTCCGGCACAGTGTCGGCAATCAACACCGGTTGCGGGCGGCTGTTTTGCGCGAGGGCGGGAGAAACAAGGGCGAGCGCCGCGATGGCGGCGAGTGTAAGGCGTTGCGACATAATCAATGTGTGCCGCGCAATATCCTTTGCGTCTAGCCCTATTCCACCCCCGCAAAAAACCCGCTAGGGCCACCTCCATCATGGCGAAAATACAGACCCCTCAGGCAGTGCGCGGCACGCAAGATATGTTCGGCGAAACCGAGGAGCGATTTGCGCATGTCGTTGCGACGTTTGAGCGTGTGCGGAAGCTGTACGGGTTTAAGGGGCTGCAACTGCCGGTGATCGAGCCCACCGCTGTGTTTGCGCGGTCACTGGGTGAAGCGACCGATGTGGTGTCGAAGGAAATGTACACATTCGAGGATCGCGGCGGTGACAGCATCACGTTACGGCCCGAATTTACAGCCGGAATCGCGCGCGCGTATCTGACCAATGGCTGGCAGCAACACGCGCCGATGAAGGTAACCACGCACGGGCCGTTATTCCGCTATGAACGCCCGCAAAAGGGGCGCTATCGCCAGTTTCACCAGATAGATGCCGAGATTATTGGCGCGGCAGAACCGCAAGCCGATGTGGAATTGCTGGTGATGGCCGACCAGTTGCTGCACGAACTGGGCATCAATGACGGTGTGATGCTTGAGCTGAATACCCTCGGCGATGTCGCCAGCCGCGATGCGTGGCGCGCGGCGCTGATTGCCTATTTCAACGATCACAAAGATGCGCTGTCCAAGGACAGCCTATCACGGCTGGAGAAAAACCCGCTACGGATCCTCGACAGCAAAGACGAAGGCGACCGCGCCATTTGCCAAGCAGCCCCGTTGATTGACGCGTATTTGAGCGGTGAGGGGCAAGATTTCTTTGGCGCGGTGACTGCCGGATTGGATGCGGCGGGTGTCGCGTGGACGCGCAACGCGAAACTGGTGCGCGGCCTGGATTACTACCGCCACACCGCGTTTGAATTCACCACCGACCGGCTGGGCGCGCAAGGCACTGTGCTGGGTGGTGGTCGCTATGATGGGCTGATCGAGAATTTGGGTGGGGCTGCGACGCCCGCCGTTGGTTGGGCTGCTGGGATTGAACGGTTGGCTATGTTGGTTGAGGATTGCGTAGCTGAACCGTTGGAAGCGATGATCGTTCTCGAACATGACGATGGTATGAAGCACGCAATAGTGCTTCTAAAGCGACTACGTTCGGCGGGAATCTCTGCAGACATGGTTGCAAGCGGATCGCCGAAAAAGCGTTATGACAAGGCGGTTAAGCAAAACCCTGCGGCAATCCTTCGCGTCAATGAAGATGGATATTACGGGTTTTCCGGCGAGGGCGAAAATGCTCGTTTACATACGTTTTTCCGATCACTGCCATGACCCAAATATCCCCCCAACGTATCGGCCAGATCGAGGCGCGGTTTGCTGAGC
>JANOTI010000012.1:0-3382 GCA_031416255.1 Sphingomonadales bacterium
GTTGCTGACCTGATTATCCGGTCTGCCTTGTCACGCCGCGAAAGCCGGGGGCTGCATTACACGCTCGATTATCCCGCTATGCTGCCAAAGGCGGTGGATACGGTTTTGGTGCCTTAATGGCCTTTGCGGTGTACCCAAAGATGGTGCGCAGCAACGATCACCGCGCCGACAATTAAACCCGCGATCCCCGATAAACCGGCATCAACAAACCATGCCAGTGCGCCTTCGTGCAGATTGAACCATTCGGCGGGGTGAAATCCGAAACCATGGACGATAATCTGTCCGCCGACCCATAGCATAGCGGCGGTGCCGACGATGGAGAGGAACGATAGCAGTTTCGGCATGCCCAGAACCAGTGTGCGCCCCAAAGCTCGCGTCGCGCCTAATTTGCGATTGGCCATGTTCAGACCGATGTCGTCCATCTTCACAATCAAACCGACAACGCCGTAAACTGCAATGGTGATGCCAATGGCGACGATAAACAATGACGCGCCTTGCATGTAGATTGACGGGTAAGTCTCCGCCACTTCCTTCAAAGCAATCGCCATAATTTCAGCGGATAGGATAAAATCGGTGCGCACAGCACCCGAGACCATATTTTTCTCATGATCGGCGCTGCTCAATTCGGCGACTTCTTCGGCGAGCGTTTCTTCATCATCATCGGTCGCATCGCGGAATTTCTCTATAATTTTTTCGGCACCTTCAAAGCAAAGATACGCGCCGCCTATCATCAAGATCGGCGTGATGAGCCACGGTGCGAAATAGCTGAGCAATAATGCCGCTGGTAAAATGAACACCAGCTTGTTGACCAAAGAGCCCTTGGCAATTCGCCAGATGATCGGAAGCTCGCGGTCGGGGGTAAAGCCCGTCACATATTGCGGCGTCACCGCCGTATCGTCGATCACCACGCCCGCCGCTTTCGTGCTGGCTTTACCGGCGGCGGCGGCAACATCATCGATGGAGGAGGCTGCGATTTTTGCGATGGTGGCAATGTCGTCGAGAAGCGCGGCGAGACCGGATGGCATGGGAGACCCTATAACGTTGGAATTGCGTATCGTTTAGACGGTGTCGAAACCCTGGGCAAGGAACCGTTCGGCTATTGCGGCATGCAGTGCTGCGCCGCGCGCCATAACGCTATCGTCCAGCACCATGCGGTTCGAATGCAGGCCGCAACAGCTGCGCCAGTCATCGCCTTCATGGCTGGCCCCAAGAAAGAACATCGCACCTGGGACTTTTTCGAGGACATAAGCGAAATCTTCGGCGCCCATGATCGGCGTTTCGAGTGTTTTCCAGCTTTCAGGGCCGAACTGGTCTTCGATGACGTGCTGCCCGAATGCGACGGCATGGGCATCGCAGAGCGTGACCGGAAACCCGGGGGTGATTTCGACCTCGGCGGTGCAACTGTGCGCGGCGGCAATGCCGGGCGCTAGGCGGTGCAGTTCCTCCGCCACATGCGTGCGCTGATAGGGGCTGAGAGTGCGGATTGTACCCAGCATATGTGCGGTTTCGGGAATGATGTTGTTGGTTGTCCCCGCACTGATCTTTGCAATGGTAACAACGGCAGGATCAAACACCGACACTGTCCGCGTCACCATTGTTTGAATGGCGGAGACGATAGCGCAAGCCACGGGAATCGGGTCGATGGTGTCGTGCGGCATAGAGGCATGGCCGCCTGCGCCTTTGACCGTAATCGACAGCACGTCGGATGATGCCAGCAACGCCCCTGCACGACCGGTGAACACACCATGCGGCGCGTTGGGCATGATGTGCAGTGCAAAGGCGGCGTCGGGCAGAGGATCGATCAGACCGTCATCGAGCATGAAGCGCGCGCCGTGATGGCCTTCTTCGCCCGGTTGAAACATGAATACCACTGTGCCGGACAACTCGTTCCGCCGCGCGCACAGCATCTTTGCTGCACCCACCAGCATCGCGACATGGGTGTCGTGGCCGCAGGCGTGCATTGCGCCTTCGATGGTCGATCCATAATCTAGGCCGGTGTCTTCGTGCAACGGCAGCGCATCCATATCGCCGCGCAATAACACCGTCCGGCCATTGGCGGGTCCGCGCAGGATTGCAATCAGGCCGGTGGTCGATGGCCCTTCGCTAAATTCAAGCGGCAGACCCGCAAGAGCCGCTTTGATTTTCGCCAGTGTTTTGGGATTTTGCAGGCCGAGTTCTGGCTCGCGGTGAATATCGCGGCGTAGGGCGACAAGATCAGGGAGCAGGCTTTCGGCGTCGTCGCGCCACGGTGTATTAGTCAGTGTCATTATCACTGTTTAACACGCCCGTGGCGCAATCAACAATATGGCTTAATCGTCTATTCCGACCGCGACATTTTGCGCTGGGCCGCCACGACGGCGGATACCAAGCAGAATGTTGCTTTTGCCATCAGTTTTCGCTTTCTTGATAGCCGTTACAAGGTCACCCACCGTGCTGATCGGCTGGTAATTGGCGGCAACGATGATATCGACGCGCTGTACGCCAACTTGTGCGGCGCTTCCTGTGCCGGCAATATCGACAACCAAGCCGCGCGTGTCAGCAGGCAAGCCTAGACGGCGTGCGATGCTGGCATCCATCGGAATGACGCTGATACCGAGGGAGTCGCGCAACAGCTTTGCATCGCCTTCAGTAACGTCGCCTTCGAATTCCTTGGCCTCTTCAGGATCAAAGCTGCTCTGCGCCATTTCCTCTTCGGTGGGCCGCGGACCAACAGTCGCGTTGATCGTCATCGCTTTGCCTTCGCGAAGGATTTCCAACGGGATTTTTGTGTTCGGCTTTACGTTCGCCACAATGCGCGACAGCGTCTGATCGGGCATAACCTCGCGACCATTAACCTTCAGGACGATGTCGCCTTCTTTCAGGCCGGATTTGTCACCCGGTTGCCCGGCAATGACATTGGTGATTTCTTCGCCGCGATTTTTGGCAATGCCTAGCGAATCGGCCAAGCGTTCATTGACCGGACGAATAGCGATGCCCAAATAGCCACGCTCGGGACGAACACCTTTTTTAAGGGACTCGATGACGGGCAATGCTTCCTCAGCAGGAATGGCAAAGCCAACGCCGATATTCGCGCCGATGGGCGAAATCAGCCGGTTGTTGATGCCGATGACTTTGCCTTGCAGGTTGAACAACGGCCCGCCGCTGTTGCCCGGGTTGATTGCAGTATCGGTTTGGATAAAGCGGTCATAAGCGCCGCCAGCGCCGATGTTGCGTTGCAATGCCGAGATAATCCCTGCGGTAACCGAGCTGCTCAATCCCAGCGGGTTGCCGATAGCAATCACCCAATCACCCACACGGTTTTTGGTGGACGATTCCATTTCCACAAAGGGCAAGTTTGTTGCGTCGATTTTTAGCAGCGCAACATCCGATGTCGGGTCGCGGC
>JANOTI010000013.1:0-8625 GCA_031416255.1 Sphingomonadales bacterium
CGCGATCTTGATGAGCCTGCCGCCGGAGGTAGTTTGGGAGTGACAACATATACTCTTCCAAATCCGTTCGCCCTGAGTGCCCTGAAGCCAAAGGCTGAAGGGTGTATCGAAGGGTCCGGGCACTTCGATACGGCACTTCGCTATCGCTCAGCACCTACTCAGCACCAACGGTTTTGGTTGACGGTGTAAGTGACCTTCACCCCCGTCCCATCCGGCCATATCGCCACCATCGTCACCGCGCTGGAAATGACCAGCAAACCGCCTTTGCGGCCGACACCGCATTCAGAATTGCAACTCAAACGCTGGAAAACCCCTGCCCTCAATAAATATCGCGCCCTCTACCGCCGCGTGGGGGAGCCTTGGCTGTGGTTCTCCCGCCTGATTATGGCCGACGCGGAATTGGCTGCAATCATCCATGACCCAAAGGTCAAAATCTGGGCCGTGACTGACCTGCGCGGGATCGAAGTCGGCATCCTCGAACTCGATTTCCGTGAAGAGCGCCAATGTGAAATCAGCTTCTTCGGCCTGATCCCGGAGCTTAACGGCAAAGGCCATGGCCGCTGGCTGATGGCCATGGCGCTGCAACTCGGCTGGGCTGGTGAAGGGGTGGAACGGATGTGGGTCCACACCTGCACCTTGGATGCGCCCGGGGCGTTGGGATTTTACCGCAAAAGCGGGTTTGCTCCGTATCAGCGGCAGATTGAGACGTTTGCCGATCCGCGCTTGTCGGGACATTTGCCGATGGATGCCGCGCCGCAGATTCCGGTTATTGGGTAGTCCAACGCTTCACTTCCGCCCAAACAACTTCTCCACATCCCCCAGCGCCAGCTTGACCCATGTCGGCCGCCCGTGATTGCATTGCCCCGAATGCGGAGTCACTTCCATCTCGCGTAATAACGCGTTCATTTCGGCTACGTTCAGCACGCGCCCTGCCCGGACGGATCCGTGGCAGGCCATGGTGGCGGCAACGTGGTCTATGCGTTCTTTAAGGCTTAGTGCGTCGCCATAGGCGGCAAGATCGTCGGCCAAGTCCGTCACCAGCCCGCGAATGTCGCTATCGCCCAGCATGGCGGGCACGCTGCGCACCAGCATCGCGGCAGGGCCGAAGCGTTCGATGTCTAGGCCGAATTCCGCAAGTTCTTTTATGCGCCCCTCAAGCCGGTCGCAGGCGGGTTCATCCAGCTCGATGACTTCGGGCACCAGCAACCCTTGCGCCGCGATACTGCCATGTGTGGCGGCGGCGCGCATGCGTTCCAGCACCAGCCGTTCGTGCGCGGCGTGCTGGTCAACGATGACCAATCCGTCCTCGGCCTCGGCGATGATATAGGTGTTGGCAACTTGGCCGCGAGCGATGCCGAGCGGGTGGCTGGCGGAATTGGGGACGGCGTGTGTGGCGGCTTCGGCGCGGCCCATAAGGGGGGCCAGGTCTTCGCCGGTAATCGCGCCCATATCGGCAAAGCTGGAGCGTGCCTCGGACAGACCAGAGAAAGCCGGGCGGCGGCTGTAGTCGCCTTGATACGCCATAGAACGCGGGGCAAAGATATCGGACTGCGCGCTTTGCACCGGCTCCTGCTGCCAAGCCGCCAGCGCCGCGCCCGCAGGCCGCTGCACCGCACGAAAGCCAGACTGGTCCAGCGCATGGCGCAACCCCGATACAATCATCCCGCGCACCAACCCCGGATCGCGAAAGCGCACCTCTGTTTTGGCGGGATGGACGTTGACATCGACATCGCCAGGCGGAATTTCCAGGAACAACGCGACCACCGCGTGCCTGTCTCGCGCCAGCATCTCGGCATAGGCACCGCGCACTGCGCCGACCAGCAACCGGTCTTTCACCGACCGGCCGTTGACGAACAAATACTGGTGATCCGCCACGCCGCGGTTGAACGTCGGCAGCGAGGCGATACCGCCAAGCGAAATCCCCTCGCGCTGAAAATCAAGACCAACGCTGTTGTCGATCAAATCCGCACTGGTCAGCGCAGCGACGCGTTCTGGCTGGGTCATTCCGCCTTGGACCGACAAAGTCCGCCGCCCATCATGTTCCAGCACAAAGCCGATTTCGGGCCGCGCCATTGCCAGCCGCTTTACGCTATCAAGCGCCGCGCCATATTCGGCACGGGCCGAGCGCAAGAATTTACGTCTGGCCGGAATATTGGCAAACAGGTTTTCCACCCGCACCCTTGTGCCCGGGGGAATCGCGGCGGGGCTTTCGCTAACCAGCGTTCCATGATCGACTACACGCTCCCAACCATCACCGCTGCCTTGGGCCCGACTTTGCATCGTAAACCGAGAAACGCTGGCAATCGAGGGCAATGCCTCGCCGCGAAAGCCCATTGTTGTAACCTGATCGATGTTGTCATCGGGCAGTTTTGACGTCGCGTGCCGTTCCAGCGCTAACGCCATTTCCGCCGCGTCCATGCCGCAGCCATCATCCGTTACCTCGACCAGATCGAGGCCGCCTGTCACCAGCCGGATCGATATCTGGGTCGCACCTGCATCAATGGCGTTTTCGACCAGTTCTTTTAACGCACTGGCTGGTCTTTCGACCACTTCACCGGCAGCAATCCGGTTGATGAGCGCGTCTGGAAGCCTTCTTATTGACATAACCGCGCCCCTAGCCCAAGCGCCACCATCAAGCGAATCCTTTAATATGGGTCAACACCGCACCACCCTGCATTTTGCTGTTTTGATATACGGCAATTTCCTGTAGGGCGACGCGATTGTTTTGGGCCAAATTTATACGGACGTTTGCCCACAATCCCAAAAACCTTCATCCGGGTGGAAGAATACAGAATGTTTAAGTTTTTCCGGTTTGCCTCACAAGACATTGCGATCGATTTGGGGACAGCAAATACCGTCGTTTATCTTCGCGGTCAGGGCATTGTTTTGAATGAACCTTCGGTGGTCGCTATCGAGACGATCAATGGTGTGAAACGCGTAAAAGCCGTCGGCGACGATGCAAAACTCATGATGGGTAAAACGCCGGATAGCATCGAGGCAATCCGCCCACTGCGCGACGGCGTTATTGCCGACATCGACGTTGCCGAAGAAATGCTGAAATATTTTATCCGCAAAGTAAACGGCAAGCCGAGTATTTTCAGTTCGCCTGAAATTGTGATTTGCGTCCCTTCCGGGTCAACCTCGGTCGAGCGTCGCGCAATTCGTGATGCAGCCTCCAATGCAGGCGCAAGTTCGGTGTATTTGATCGAAGAACCAATGGCCGCTGCGATCGGTGCCGATATGCCTGTTACGGAGCCGATCGGCTCGATGGTTGTCGATATCGGTGGCGGCACAACCGAGGTCGCTGTGCTTTCGCTGCGCGGCTTAGCCTATACCACATCGGTCCGCACCGGCGGCGACAAGATGGATGAAGCCATCGTTTCGTATGTCCGCAGGCACCATAATCTGTTGATCGGAGAAGCCACCGCCGAACGGATTAAAAAGGAATACGGGACTGCACGCGCACCCGCCGATGGCATTGGTCAAACGATCCACATCAAGGGTCGCGATCTTGTAAACGGCGTACCAAAGGAAATCTCGATCAACCAGGGTCAGATTGCCGAGGCCTTATCCGAACCCATTGGCACTATTGTCGAAGGCGTTCGTATCGCGTTGGAAAACACCGCACCCGAACTGGCAGCCGATATTGTCGATCAGGGCATTGTTCTGACCGGTGGTGGAGCATTGATGCATGGTCTTGATGAGCATCTGCGTGATGAAACGGGGCTTCCCGTTACAGTGGCGGAGGATCCGCTGACCTGCGTTGCCATTGGCACTGGCCGGGCGATGGAAGACCCTGTCTTCCGTGGCGTCCTCCTCACCGTATAAGGATGGGACAAGGGGATGGCGCCGCCAATTCACCGGCGCCCGGGCTACTCCCGTAAGGCGCAGTATAGCTTGTTTGCAACCTATGTGCTGGCGATAGCTGGAACTGTGTTTGCCGGGCTTTTGCTGGTTATCTCGGTTGCCGACCCTACAGGTTTTGCTGCGCTTCGTAATGCAGCAAGCGAAACAACAGCTCCGGTCGTGCGCTTTTTCGATTCCGTTCGGCGGACAGCGACGGACATGGGCGAAAACCTATCAGCCTATTTCGATGCCGCGTCAAAAAACAAGGCTTTGACTCATCAGGTTGAACGAAACCGCACCCAATTGGCTGAAACCGACGCTGTGCGCCTGGAAAACCGGCGCCTGCGCGGGCTGCTTGATCTTGTCGAAAGCGAAGAAGCCAACAAAATCGCAATTGGCCGCCTGATTAGCAGCAGCGCATCCAGCAGTCGCAGAATAGCAACGTTATCCATCGGCAGCAATCAAGGCGTCGCTCCCGGGCAGCCTGTGCGCGGGCCTGCAGGCCTGATCGGCCGGATTATCGAGGCTGGGCCCAATACCGCTAAAGTGTTGCTGATCTCTGACGCCGAAAACGTTATTCCCGTGCTGCGTCTTCCAGACGGCCAGCCTGCGCTTGCCAGCGGAATGGGCAATGGCATGGTGATGATCCGCCCCGTCGATCTGGGAGTGAACCCGTTCAAAAAAGGTGACATCATTACAACATCGGGTAATGGCGGACTGTATCCGCCGAACGTCCCATATGCCCGTATCGTGCGCAAAACGTCGGATGGCGCAATGGCAGTGCCGTTGGCAGCGCCCGGCAACAGCCCTTATGTAATCGTTATGCGCCCCTATCAGGAACCCGCTAAAGCAGCGCTCGACAAAGCACTGGCTCAGACCCCCGCTGCGGGTGGCGAATGAAAAATCAGATCCTTGCCATTGGCCTAAAAATTCTGGGACCAAGCCGTGACTATGAAAGCCGGATCGAACGGCATCAATCTCCACTCAAAATCTTGCTGGTCCCAATCCTATCGGTCATGGCGGGTTCAATTATTACAGCTATGCCGCTGTTTAGCGACGAACCCTTGCTTCCTCCGATGGGATTTTTGATACTGCTCGCTTGGCGGCTGATGCGCCCCGGTATCTGGCCGACATGGGTTGGCTTGCCGCTCGGCATGTTTGACGATCTGTACAGCGGACAGCCCTTTGGTAGCGCTGCATTTTTGTGGTCGCTGACTATGATTGTGATTGAGGTTATCGATTCACGGGCAATCTGGCGCGACCATATTCAGGACTGGTTGCTGGCTGCAGTTGCTATCACTTTAGTCATTTTTGGTGGTGTTGCGGTTTCCGGTCTTGCGCATTGGGCTCCGGAAATCTTCGTCGTTATGCCGCAAATCCTGATATCAATCTTGGTCTTTCCTCTGGTCGTCAGGCTCTGTGCGCGCCTTGATAATTGGCGGCTGGCAGCATGATAGAAAAACGCGCGCCAACATCCGGTCAGCTGGATCTGAGCTTTAGCAGACGCGCTGTTTTCATTGGTGGTGTGCAAGCGACCATCGGTGGCGTTGTCGCCACGCGCATGGGTTATATATCGATTTTCGAAAGCGAGCGATACAAGCTGCTGTCGGAAAGCAACCGGATAAACCTGACTTTGATCCCTCCTCGGCGCGGGTGGTTCATCGACCGTTTGGGCAAGCCGATCGCGACCAACCGGGCGGATTTCCGTGTCGATATTATCCCCGACCGGCTGGTGGATAAAGACGCCACGATCAAAACCTTGGCGCAATTATTGTCACTCGATCAGGATGACATCGACCGTATTGCCCGCGAAGTAACCGAAGCTCAGGGGTTCCAGCCCGTCGAGGTCGCATCGGGTCTTGATTATGAAAGTTTTGCCCGTGTCAGCGTGCGTTTGCCCGATCTGCCGGGCGTTAGCCCGCGGCAAGGGTTTTCGCGTTATTACCCTAGCGGTGCTGCTGTGGGGCATTTGCTCGGCTATGTCGGGGTGGTCTCGGCAGAGGAATATAAACTCAACCGCGACCCGTTGATGATTACGCCCGGCTTCAAAATCGGCAAAGACTCTCTTGAAAAAGCCTTTGAACCGCAATTGCAAGGAAAGCCCGGAGCAAAACGGACCGAAGTCACTGCGCGCGGTAAAATCGTCCGTGATTTGTCCACCCGCAGCGACACCCCCGGAAAGCCGGTGCAACTGGCAATCAACATTGACCTGCACAACTATGCCGCGCGGCGATTGGGAATGGAATCGGGGTCGGTCGTGGTGATTGATTGCCTTACCGGCGATATTCTTGCCATGGTCTCTATGCCTTGTTTCGATCCCAACAGCTTTTCCGAAGGCATAGGCCGGATGGAATGGAAGATGCTGAGCGGCGACGAACGCGTTCCGCTGCGCAACAAATCATTGCAAGGCCTTTATCCGCCGGGATCGACATTAAAGCCGATGGTCGGTCTGGCGTTGCTGAAACAGGGCATTGATCCTGCCGAAACGGTAACGTGCGGCGGTGGCTACCGGCTGGGTAACCGCGTGTTCAAATGCTTGGGTCGCCACGGGCCGATGAACATGACCGACGCGATCATGAAAAGCTGCAACACCTATTTCTACGCGATGAGCAACCGCGTCGGCTATGATGCTATCGCACCCGTCGCGCGCGAATTGGGGCTGGGTCAACGTTTTCCCCTGCCCTTCTCGTCGCAAAGCTATGGCACCGTGCCCGACAGCGCGTGGAAGTTAAAGAAATTTGGCCAGGAATGGACCAGTTCAGATACGTTGAACGCAACGATCGGCCAAGGCTATATGATCGCGAGCCCATTTCAGCTTGCCTTGATGTCCGCGCGAATTGCTTCGGGGCTTAAGCTTCAGCCCGAAATTCTGCTTAAAAAGCGCCAGCCGGCAGCGCATCTTTCGTGTCCCGACGAACATCTTGATGTTGTGCGCAAAGGCATGGATCTTGTTGTCAATGGCGCAGGTACAGCGGTCCGCAGTCGTCTGGAACTGGATGCCATCCAGATGGCAGGCAAAACCGGAACGGCGCAGGTCAGAGCCATTAAGGACGGCTTTCGCGGTAAATCCGGCGCATGGAAGTATCGCGATCATGGTCTGTTTGTCTGCTACGCACCTACCGTAAATCCGCGCTATGCCGCATCGGTGGTGATCGAGCACGGCATGGGCGGCGCCCGGGCCGCAGCGCCTGTTGCAAAGGACGTTCTGACGTTCCTTTTCGATCCTGGCAAAGCGATGGCTGCGCTCGAAACCTTTGAAGCTGGCTGGGGCGGAGGCATACAGGAAAGAATGGACCGGCAATATGCAGCGTTTCAGGCTGCCCAGGGCGGGACACCGTGAACTCCATCGTCCCCGCACCCATAGCGGCCCTCCCCTGGCGCATCATTTTGATCCTGCTTGCTTTGGTTGCTATCGGTACGACTGTTTTATATTCAGCCGCAGGGGGCAGTTTCCAGCCATGGGCCGGGCAGCATATGATCCGCTTTCTAGTTCTGGCCGCAATGGCGATTGCGATGTCGCGCATGCCGTTAGAGTTCTGGAAATCGATCACATTCCCACTTTACGGCATACTGATCCTGATGCTGGTCGCTGTAGAAATTGTCGGCTTTGCAGGTGGCGGAAGCCAGCGCTGGATCAATCTGGGTTTCATATCAATCCAGCCTTCGGAAATCATGAAACCAGCCATTGTCTTGGCCGCAGCATGGTTTTTTGATAGACTGCCACCCGCCAAAATCAACAGCCTCGAAGCCATTTGGCCTGTCGGAGCGTTGGTAATTGTGCCGAGTATTTTGGTCATTATCCAACCCGATTTCGACGCTGCACTTGCCTATATCTTCTGCGTTGTCGTTATCGCATTTTTGGCCGGACTTCCCATACTGTATTTTTGGGCCGGCGGCGGCGCGATCATGGCATTAGCGCCAATCGTCTATTTCTTTGGTCTGCGACCGTATCAGCAAAACCGGGTTCTGATCTTTCTTAATCCTGAAAAAGACCCGCTTGGTGCAGGCTATCATATTACCCAGTCAAAGATTGCCATCGGTTCGGGCGGTATCTTTGGCAAAGGTTTTGGCAACGGCACACAAAGCCATCTGGACTATTTGCCCGAAGGCCATACCGATTTTATCTTCGCGACCATGGCCGAGGAATGGGGCTTGGCCGGTGGACTAGTGATCCTGTTTCTCTATTATTTGTTGATGCGTTGGGGCCTTACGGTCGCGATGGAAAGCCGAACACGCTATGGCCAGCTGGTCGCAGCGGGTCTGACCTGCACAATCTTTTTCTATATGATGATTAACCTGTTGATGGTGGTCGGCTTTGCACCGGTCGCAGGCCTGCCGCTGCCGTTCGTAAGCCATGGCGGATCATCCATGCTGACGATGATGATCTGTATCGGTATCATCATGTCCGTCGAGCGCCACCCCGGATCCCGCCGCGGACAATTGAGCTAAACCTATTACAGCGCGCTTGACAATATTCCGGAATCGGGTCATTGGCCTGCCTCCAAAAGGCGCTTTCGGATTAGTCCTGCGCTTGTATGGGGACGCTTAGCTCAGTTGGTAGAGCAGCTGACTCTTAATCAGCGGGTCGTGGGTTCGAGCCCCTCAGCGCCCACCATTCCGGGAGATCCGAAAATCCCGCTCGTCGAAACCGCGGAGCGCCGCGCATGACCCGCATCGCCGTGGCCGGCGCCGGCGCGGTCGGCGGGCTGGTCGCGTGGTTCCTCGCGCGCGCCGGGCTCGACCCGGTGATCGTCGCGCGCCCCGCCACGGCCGCGCTGC
>JANOTI010000014.1:0-1825 GCA_031416255.1 Sphingomonadales bacterium
GTTCCACGTTGCGGAAGTCTTCACCGGCATCTCTGGCAAGTTCGTTCAGATCGAAGACACGGTGAAATCGTTTAAGGCGGTTGTGGACGGTGAATATGATCACCTGCCAGAACAAGCGTTCTACATGGTCGGTGGCATCGATGAAGCCATCGAAAAGGGCAAGAAACTGGCGGCTGAGGCTGCTTAAGCTACTCAAGCCCCTCCCCTTCAGGGGAGGGGTTGGGGTGGGGCCTGTCAGCTTAACGCAAGGCCTCAAATCCCCACCCCGCTGCGACTAAGCGCCATCCGGCGCTAAGTCTCACTGCCCCTCCCCTAAAGAGGAGGGGGTAAGGAACAGAAAAATGCCATTGCACTTCGAACTCGTAACCCCTGAACGTCTTGTCCGTAGCGAGGACGTCCATATGGTCGTTGTCCCCGGCGCCGAGGGTGACTTTGGTGTGCTTGAAGGACACAGCCCGATGATGTCCACATTGCGTGACGGTGCGATCAACATCTACGCCAGCGCCGGCGCGACTCCTGAAACACTCATCGTTTCTGGCGGTTTTGCCGAGGTAAACGAAAAAGGCCTGACGATATTGGCCGAGGCGATTGAAGGCTAAATCGCCAGAGTCTTCGGGTTTTGCATTACGCCGCGTTCGTATCCAAAAATTGCCCCAAAGCCAATCATGATGAGCATCAATTGCTGGGCGAAATGCGTCATCCCGTCGAACAACGACATGACCAACAAGCAATCGAGCATCATCAGGAACGGCAGAACAATCCTGTAACGCAGCGCGACAAGGTGCGCTTTCAAAGTTGCCCATGCGAGCAGTGCAAGCGCGAAGATTGTCGCGAAAAGCCCCCAAGTAATCAGGAACTGCAATAATATATTATGCGGCTGAACATGGGTGGGCTGTCCATTTTCTGTCAACAGCTGCGTTGCAAAGGGTCCCGCGCCAAAATACGGAACTTGCAAATAGGCCTGCCACACCGCTGCCCAATAGGACAGGCGTCCACCCGACGCCGCATCGGCAGACTGGCCGTCTTCAACATTAAAAAACTGAAAATTGGGATCGTCATACGGGACCAGCGCACTGGCCACTGCCGTCGCGCAAACCAAAGCCGCGATTATCCAAAGCCACGTCCGCCAACCCGGTCTGACGCGGTGGAACACCATCACCATGAACAAAGCCGCGATGCTGCCGACGACAGCCGCCCGCGTCGCTGACCAGATCATCATGCCAGCCGACAATGCAATCCACAGGATGGGCCAGCGGTTCAGCGTCTTTTTTTCATCGGCAAGAAACAGCACACCCAAAAGGAAGCAGAAAATTGCGCCGCAAAAGGCACCGAACAGCCGCAGCGATATGAAGCCAGGTATCGCGAACTGCCAGATGATTTCATTGTTCGGCATCGTGTCAAAGGGCGGGTGGAAAATCAGCGCATAGCCGGTCATCAGGCAAAAAAGCGCAAGGCCGATAACCAGCGCCTTCGCCATCCGCATCAGGTCATCATATCTGAATGCACCGACGGTCCAGACGAGTGCATAGGCGAAAACGATGTGTATCAATAAGAAAATATTATGCAAAACCGCCAAAAATCGCACTTCGGAATAGAACACCGAGCCAATCCAGAACGTTGCCAAAAATAATACGGACAGCCATTTTATCGCGCGCGGCGTTTGTGCCCAAAATAGCTCCAACACAAACCCGCGACTGACGGCCCAACCAATCATTGCAAGTTCGGCGAACATAAACGGCAGGCCAAGCTGCCTGACCACCTCCATTCC
The DNA here is from genome assembly GCA_031416255.1 of Sphingomonadales bacterium. Taxonomy (GTDB): domain Bacteria; phylum Pseudomonadota; class Alphaproteobacteria; order Sphingomonadales; family Sphingomonadaceae; genus Sphingorhabdus_B. The sequence continues at coordinate 1,769 of JANOTI010000014.1, forward strand.
CGATGACGACATCGAAATCATATATGTGCGAAAAACAAGGCCGCACAGGATGAGCAA
>JANOTI010000015.1:0-16701 GCA_031416255.1 Sphingomonadales bacterium
CGTTCCGGACGGCACCCATCGCCCCAATTGAAACAAGCGTCGATTTTCAGCGGCTGCAAAACCAGCTTGGCGACCGCTGTATCGAACCGCTGCCCCGTTACGCTTTCAACGACAACAGCGATCAGCGGCGAGTTGAGATTGGCATACTGGAAATAGGCCCCCGGTGCATGCTTTGGCTCCCATGCATTCGGATTGGCCAGCACCGATTCCAACTGTCCATCCAGCGGTATAATGTAATCCACATTGTCACGAATTCCCGAACGGTGCGTTAGCAATTGACGCATCGTGATCGGGGTATCTGGAAATGCCGGATTGCGTACTTTCCAGCCAAGATAATCAGACACATCGCGGTCGAGTTTAATCTTCCCCCGTTCGACAAGCCGCATGACCGCCAATGCACCAACCAACTTGGAAATCGACGCGACGCGGACAGGGTCGTCAATCCCGACGGTGCGACCGGCAACGCCTGCTTCGCCGGATATGTCAGAACGGATTATGCCGTGCGGATCAAAGTCAACTTTCAGTGCAACTGGCTTTGGCAAAGGCGGCGTGGCTTGCCCCATTACAGGTGCGGAAAGTATCGCCAGCAAACAAACGAGTGAGCGTTTAATCATTCGTTACCTTGGCATTTGCCATCATGCTTGCCGGTCATGGTACCGGATATTTTGATTTTACCCGCCAACGGCACAGACATCATCAGCTTAGTGTCGAAATCAAACTGCGTGTCACCGATCATACCATCGAGGTCCATCTCGGCTTTGCCTAAACTTCCCATACCGCATACAACCTGCATTTGTGCTCTGCTACCAGCCAGATTGAATTTCTTATAGGTGCAGTCTTCCGCCCCTTCACCGCCGAAAAAATCGGCTCCAGGTTTTGATGCATCTGCAGCGCTTAGGCAGGATACGCCCGAGGCTCCCGATTCAACTTCGCGCAGCAAATCCTGCTTTTCCTTATTTCCCAAGCGGGGAACATCGATTTCGGTAAAGGCGAATTGGGTTTTCCAGCGCCCAGGCTTGATTTGCATATAGCCATCTTGGGATAGCTCTTTTGCACGCTCGGCTGACGACACTTTGCCATCGCCATCGATATCGCTTTCAGACCCGCGACCGCAACCCGCCAATGCGATTACGGCAACGCACACTAAAAAACCGGTACGAATATTCATGGTTATCGATCTTTCCAAATTCAGGCCGGGCAATTGCCAAGCCTTTTTCCTTCGACACGGCCTGCAGCAATAAAATAGCCCATCGGCGTGCCGCTGGTTTTTTGCTTTACATCCATGGCGTAGCTGTCGGCTGAAAATTGTCCCGTCATTTTGCTTTCGATTGTTATCGCCGCATCCGGTTTGCACATCATTGACACAGCCACACCGGTGCCAGCGACCTGCATGTCCTCAACCGCACATTGGCTATCTTTGGCTGAGCCGAAAAATTCGGCACCGGGTTTCTCGGCTTGTTCCTCGGTCAGGCAGGTTTTGACCGTGATACCCTTCCCCATTGCGGCGAGCATTTGCGCCTTTGCCTGTTTCGGCATCCCCTTTGCGTCAACGGACGTGAAAGTAATTTTTGTTTCCCAAAGTCCGGGATTTGCACGCATCGCACCGGTAACCGCTGGACGTTCGCTCGTCTTGGCCGAGCTGCCATTTTCAGCTTTGCTACCATTATCGCCGGAACATGCGGCAAGCATCAAAGTTGCGGAGGCAAGAGCTAGTATTGTGCGCATTGAACTCTCCTCCATCGCGACCATTATCATCAATACATGTCGCTTTCACATCGGAATTGCAATCGTTCATGACAAAGTCAGGCAATGACGCTAATAACCAACGAGAAATCGCATTCGGAGATTGCAACCCCATGTTTTTACGCTTTATCTTGGCCGCGTTGGCTGTCTTTGCATTTGCCGCACCGGCACAGATGGCCGCAGCACAAGCCGCCGCTACACCGGCTGCAACCGATCAGGAAAACCGTTTGCATCTCGATCTATCGACCGGCGGTCGTGTGACGATTTTGCTCTATGGCGATGTTGCGCCGGCTCATGTCGAACGGATCAAAACTCTGGCGCGCCAAGGATTTTACAACGGCTTGGTTTTTCACCGTGTTATTGAAGGGTTCATGGCCCAAACGGGGGATCCAACGGGCACCGGCACAGGCGCATCACCGCTTCCCGATTTGAATGCGGAATTTAATGCTTTGCCACATTTGCGCGGCACAGTGTCCATGGCGAGAGCAACCGAGCCAAACAGCGCGAACAGCCAGTTCTTCATTTGTTTTCAGCCTAAATTCTCGCTCGACAACACTTACACTGTCTTTGGTCGCGTAATAGCTGGCATGGCGTATGTTGATGCTATTGCGCGCGGCGAACCACCCGCGCAGCCTGATCGGATACTTCAGGCGTCAATCGGTGCGGATAATATTTCGCCGCCCGATTTTGCTAACCTTTCCAAATCAGCGCAAGCCGATCAGCCCAAATTTGATCTGAACAAGCCGCTGAACTGATAAGCACAGCGGTTAGCTGGCGTCCTTCCATGCGTGTAGATCTATTCGATTTTAACTTGCCGGCCGAGTGCATCGCGCTGCGGCCGGTCAGTCCGCGCCACGCGGCGCGCATGCTGTGTGTTACTACTGACGGTATTACAGACGGCCACGTGCTCGACCTGCCGCAACGCCTGAACGCAGGAGACTGCCTCGTCTTTAACGATACCCGTGTCATTCCAGCGCAACTTGAAGGGATACGCGGTGAGGCGCGGATCGGGGCGACACTGCATAAACGGATTGATCTGCGGCGGTGGCAGGCATTTATCCGCAACGCCAAACGTTTGAAACAGAACGATCTGATACACTTTAGTGGCGGCGTCGAAGCCGTGGCTGAGGAGCGATTGCCAGATGGCAGCTTCGTTCTGAATTTTGTGGGTGATGAACCGGTAGAGATTTTGCTGCACCGTGCAGGGACAATGCCGTTGCCGCCTTATATCGCCAGCAAACGCGGTATCGATGAAGCTGACAAATCCGATTACCAGACAATGTTTGCCGCGCGCGATGGTGCTGTTGCTGCGCCCACAGCCTCGCTGCACTTTACTCCAACGTTAATGGCGGCGCTTTCCGATGCGCAGATCGGGCATGAAACACTGACCTTGCATGTGGGTGCCGGAACCTTTTTGCCAGTTAAGGCCGAGGATACCGACGCGCATGTAATGCACGCTGAGTGGGGACGGATAGACGCGGCAACGGCCGATCGGTTGAGCGCTGTTCGCGCCCGTGGTGGGCGGTTGATAGCGGTGGGAACAACGGTGCTTCGCTTGCTGGAAAGCGCCGCTGACCAAAACGGGCATATTCAGCCGTTCGAGGGTGACACATCAATATTCATCACCCCCGGCTATCGGTTCAAAGCGGTTGATGGCCTGATGACGAATTTCCATCTGCCCAAAAGCACCTTGTTCATGCTGGTCAGTGCGTTGATGGGGCGCGAACAAATGCAAGCGGCGTATGCGCATGCGATCGATGCGGGATATCGATTTTACAGCTATGGGGACTCGTCTTTGTTGCTACCCGGCGCTGCTTAATTCTGGCTGCCTGTGCCACCTGGAGCTGTGCCTGCACCGACCGATCCGATGTTGCCGAACAATTCCGTGAAGAAGTTGGAGTTGCGTCCCAAAGTGGGCGTTTTATCGGATTCTGGGCTTAGCCGGGCAATATTTTCCATGCCGGACCGCGTGGACGACAAAACGTTGCCGCTTGCATCAAATGTGACGTGCAGCACATATTGGTCGGTAGGTGTCGGGTTGTTAAACGCCAACTGCTTTGTATCGCGAGCGTAATAATACCAATCGCTATCGCCGAATTGGCCGGTGAATGTCGGACGACCAAGCGATGCCTGAACCGAATCCTTATTATCCACGCCCGGTTGAACAGACGACAACAGCACCGCATCGCCGATATAGCCCTGATGCCCCCGCAATTGCGTGCATCCTTGCGCCAAAATGGCGGCACCTGAAAGAACAGTGAGCATCGCAATTTGTTTGAACTTCATTTTTGGGCCTTTGCTTTCAAATACAGCTTTGCCATTGCATCATAGCAGCGCAATATCAAGTAGGCCTGACTTGGATCAGGGAAAATGAACGGCACATGAGCCGAAGGAACATCCATGACATCTTCGAACGTAATACCCGAATTCAGTCATGCTGTGCCGCTTTCCGAAATTGGCGGGAAAGCGGTGCATCGCGAGCTTTCGGCCAATGAGCACGAACGCGCCGGACTGGCAAAGCGGTTTGGATTGACTGCACTAGGTCGCCTTTCTGCAGAGGTTGCTTTATCGAGCGATGATATCGGTATCGTTGCAACGGGGAGCTTGGCTGCGGATGTGATACAGGTTTGCGTGGCTTCGGGAGCGCCCGTTCCGGCGCAGATTGCCGAGCCGTTTGCGATCCGTTTTTTGGCTGAGCCGCGCTATGAACCGGATACCGAAATCGAACTGGAGGTCGATGATTGCGATACGATGTTTCACGACGGGCGGGTGATCGATCTGGGTGAAGCTGTAGCGCAGACATTGGCACTGGCGATCAATCCCTTTCCGCGCAGCCCGGATGCCGAAGATATATTGAAGCTAGCCGGTGTTAAAGGTGAACATGACACGGGGCCATTTGCTGCGCTTGCTGCGCTGCGCAAAGGCGCTGACTGAATGTTCGATATCTGGCTCCGTCGCCAGATTGACCCGGTGCTGGACCGGATCGGCCGAGGCTTTGCCAAAAGCGGAATATCGGCAAATTCTGTCACATTGGCTGGAGCAGCCGTTGGAGTGAGTGCAGCCGCTTTCATTGCGCATGAGCACTGGTGCGCAGCGCTGGCGTTGATCGCTGCAAACCGCTTTCTCGATGGCCTTGACGGTGCCGTAGCGCGTCATACAACGCCGTCTGCTTGGGGCGGCTATCTTGATAGTCTGGCCGACTATGTGTTCTACCTTGCGGTTCCTCTGGGCTTTGCTTTGGCCAGTCCTGCCAATGTCTTGCCCGCGCTGTTGCTGGTCAGCAGCTTTACCTTAACCGCAGTCAGCTTCCTTGCACTTGCCGCGATTTTGGTGGGGCGCGATACGGGGCACACGCAAAAATCATTCACCTACACTACAGGCTTTATGGAAGGCGGAGAAACAATCGCAGCATTCGTCCTTATGTGCTTGTTTCCAAGCTATTTTCCGTTTGTTGCGATTGTGTTTGCTGTACTATGCATTTTGACTGTTGGTCAGCGGCTTTGGGTGGCGCGAAGTCTGCTGCGTTAGGAAATGCACTTCTGCTGCGGCGGGCCTCGGTATATTGGCGCTGCAAAACGCAGCCGATTACAACAGCCAGGCGCTGACACGGAATATCTCAACTAAATTTAGAGTTTTAGGAACTACGGTGTTATTGCAATGATGCAATAATAGGGTGAAAAAATTTTGAAGGTTGAACGCACGAAAAGCCGTCGGGGAACAGTTGCGCTTGCGGTCGCGGTCGCGGCGGCTCTGCTATTTGCGCAAATCTTGTTTTTTCCTCTACCAAAACCACTGCTGCGCTATTTAACGGTTCAAAGCGCTGGATGGATGCTCAACGACACTAAGCGCACATTGGCTGGCATTGAAAATTTCGGGAAAATTTTTACGTCCGAACTGTTGCAGCAAAGTATGATTTCGCATTTCCATGATAGGTACAGCAAACCTTCATGGAGCAACGATGCCAACTATGCAGGGATGCTGCTGCATAAGCTTCGCCCCACTTTGATTAGCCAACGCGAAATTTACCATGAGTCCGCAGGGACGCCGACAGCTATAGCGGGCTTGGGTTGGTGCGACGAGTTAAATGGCATAGGCGGGCGACTGTTGGCGCACGACTTTGACAAGGTGGAAATCGTCGGTGTGCGCGACAAAAAAACCGGCGGCCACAGCTTTGGTCGTTTCTGGTCACCTCAGCATGCCGACTGGTTATATTTTGATATTTGGACCGAAGAAGTATTGATCTTTCGGGTTCAGCCAAACTCAGCACCAGAATATCTTTACCGCAGCAGCCCAGTAGGGCCTAGCGCAGTAACGCCTGATGATTTTGCCATAGTCAATACTTTGCATTCCGGAACGAAGAGGGGATTTGTCCACAATCGTTTGCAGGATACCGTTGGAGAGTATTTCGGTACCAGGATAGCGAATATTTTTTCGCATGGCTCACCGCATCCGCAAGAATTTATAGCAACGTTGAAGGTTATGATCGCTGAAAATGCGTTCGAACCCGTGTCATGGCGTAAGGTACCGAAGCACAGCACACCTCAAGCTCGCGAATACGGCAAAGCACGCATAGCTCAAATATTAGGCGATAACAGAACGGCCCGATACAGCTATCGGTTGGTTGCCCAGCAGGATCCGGAATCATCCTATGGTCTAGCAGCTAAAAAGTTTCTCGGGCGCCTATCGACTACTAAATGAAGTTTGCGTCACACTAAAACCGCGCCTTTTTCTCCAGCCGGAATTTGTGCAGCAATGGCTCGGTGTAGCCGCTGGGTTGCGTGATGCCTTCGTACACCAATGCGCGCGAGGCTTTAAGAGCGATGCTGTCGCCGCTGAGCGCTTCATAAAGCGGATCGCCGGCGTTTTGCGCATCGACTTTCGCCGCCATTTTGACGAACGCGGCGTCAATCTGCGCGGGTGTGCAGATGCCATGGAGCAGCCAGTTGGCGATATGCTGTGACGAAATCCGCAACGTCGCGCGGTCTTCCATCAGGCCGATGTCGTGAATGTCGGGCACTTTGGAACAACCAATGCCTTGGTCAATCCAGCGGACGACATAGCCTAGTATACCCTGCGCGTTGTTTTCCAGCTCTTGGGCGACCTCTTGATCGGACCAATTATGGCCTCGCGGCGCAGCGGGAATGGTCAGCAGCGGGTCGAGCCCTGGTGTCGGCTTGTCCGCCAGCTCCTTTTGCACCGCGAACACATCGACGCGGTGATAGTGCATTGCATGCAACGTCGCGGCGGTAGGGGATGGGACCCATGCAGTGTTCGCGCCTGATTTTGGATGGCCGATTTTCTGCACCATCATATCGGCCATCCTATCGGGTGCGGCCCACATGCCTTTGCCGATTTGCGCTTTGCCCGATAGGCCGCAGGCTAGGCCGATTTGCACATTGCGCGCTTCATAGGCGGTGATCCAGCTGGATGTTTTCATCTCGGCTTTGCGGATCATTGGCCCGGCGTGCATCGCGGTATGCATTTCGTCACCAGTGCGATCGAGAAAGCCGGTGTTGATGAAGACGATGCGGTCTTTGACGGCGTGGATACAGGCCGCAAGGTTAGCGCTTGTCCGGCGTTCCTCGTCCATCACGCCGACTTTGATCGTGTGGCGCGGCAGGCTGAGCATATTCTCAACCGCATCGAACAGGTCGTTGGTAAACCCGCATTCTTCTGGCCCGTGTTGTTTGGGCTTCACGATATAGATGCTGCCCGCACGGCTGTTGCGGTGCGGGCCAAGGCCCATCAAGTCGTGCATCGCGCAAAGCGAAGTGAACACCGCGTCCAAAATGCCCTCGGGCGCTTCGCCGCCATCGGGGAGTAACACTGCCGGATTAGTCATCAGATGGCCGACATTGCGCACGAACATCAGGCTGCGACCGGGCAGGGTGATATCGCTGTATTTGCGGTCAGCATCGAGTGCGCGGGTCATCGTTCGCCCACCTTTGTCAAACGACGCGACCAAATCGCCGCGCATCAGACCCAGCCAATTAGTGTAGGCTGCAACCTTATCCTCGGCGTCCACCGCCGCGACTGAGTCTTCCAAATCGACAATGGTGGTCAATGCAGCTTCAAGGATGACATCCGCAATATCAAGATCATCGGTTGCGCCGATAGGGTGGGTGGGATCGACCAGTATCTCGATATGCAGACCGTTTTGTGCAAACAAATAACGGCGCGTTTCACCGAATTCGGCTTTGGCAACAAAATAGGGCGACGTTCCGCCTGTCAGAACTGTCTCCCATCCGGGAATAGTTTCGTTGAGGAAATTGCGCGCATAGGCGACGACCGCCGCTCCGCGGGTTTCGTCATAGCTGCCGGGCTTTGCAGGCGCAGCATCCAGTGCATCTGTGCCATAAAGCGCATCATACAAGCTGCCCCAGCGTGCATTGGCGGCGTTCAGAACAAAGCGGTCATTAAGCGACGGCACCACCAGTTGCGGCCCCGCCATCGTGGCGATTTCGGCGTCGACATTCTGTGTACCGATGGCAAAAGGGGCGGGTTCAGGAACCAGATAGCCAATCTCGCGCAGGAACACCTGATAGCCCGCCATGTCGTCAATCGGCCCAGGATTGGCCTTGTGCCAATCGTCCAGCTTTGCTTGCAATTCGTCGCGTTTGTTCAGCAATGCGCGGTTAGCGGGGGCGAAGCGTGCCAGTACATCGGCTAGGCCTTGCCACAATGCATCGGCCTCGACACCGGTTCCAGCCAAAGCCTTTGTTTCGACGAAATCGGCAAGGACAGACGCAATTTTCAGTCCGGCGCGGTTGACATATTCAGACATATTCGGCTCCAATTTTTGATGGTGCCCGGGGAGATTTTTATCGTTGCCGCCGCCCTAGCGCCACTTTGTGCAGTGCAAAAGAGGAATCTTGGTTTGGAGAAAGATAGTGGCGCACCTATATTAGGAACATGGAATTACACCGTCACTTTGTCGAAAAGCCATGGGGTCGGACCGACCTGCCCTCCGCCTTTGCCGCCCCTGTTGGGCAGCGCGTTGGGGAGGTCTGGTATGAAACCCCCGATTCCGCGCCATTGCCGTTGTTGGTAAAATGGCTGTTTACGTCGGAGAAGCTCTCGATTCAGGTGCATCCTTCCGATGCCGAGGCGCGCGCGAGTGGACAGCCTTCGGGCAAGGAAGAATGCTGGTATATCGTCGATGCAGAACCGGGTGCGGTGTTGGGAATTGGAACGATCCGGCCTTTGGATAGCGACGAACTGCGCGCCGCTTCGTTGTCGGGTGAGATTGAGCAATTGATGGATTGGAAGCCTGTAAAGGCTGGGGATTATTTCTACATTCCGGCGGGGACTGTGCATGCCATCGGTGCTGGAATTACGCTGGTCGAGGTTCAGCAATATGCGGATATCACGTATCGGTTGTATGATTACGGACGCCCGCGCGCGTTGCATCTGGATGATGGCGTCGCTGTGTCAAAGGCAGCGCCCTATGCCGATCGGCGTTCGGGGCATGTGGCTGGCAATGCGCAGCTGGTTGAGGGACCGTATTTTCAGCTTTGGATGATTGCGGATGCGGCTGGGTTGGCGGCGGTGCCGAGTGATGTTGTGCGCTGGGTTGTTCCGCTGTCTGGTGAAGGTGTGGGTGATTGCTGCCTGATGGGCGCTGGTGAAAAGCTGTCGTTTGATGGGCGGATGCTGGTTGCTTGCGTAACGTAAAAAGTCCGTCTGCACCTACTCAGCACAAATGGTTTTGTAAGGCGACGCTGGATCTGAAACGAGACTGCAAGCCCCCTCCCTCACTTCCCCGCCAGCTTCTTCACATCCGCCAAATACTTCCGTCCAATCCGTAACGACAGGTCGTTTTCTAGCAACGCGTGCCACACGCCGCCGCCTTCGTGGCGCAGGCCGGTGACCAGGCTGCGGCGGACGATATGGCTGCGGTGGATGCGTTGGAAGTGCGCGGGGTTCAACCGTTGCTCCAAAGTTGAAATCGTCTGGTGCAGCAAATAGCTGCGTCCTCCGGTGTGCAGCCGCATATAATCGCGCTCCGCCTCGATCCGGTCGATGTCGATGGCAGCCACGCGGATCAGTTCGGACCGGTGCGATACCCAGAATTCCGACGCATAATCGCTCTGCGCGGCCACGCCGTCGTCCACCGGATGATCGCGTGCAGCTAGCGTACGGGCTACCGCCCGCTGCAGCCGCGCAGGGGCCACAGGCTTCAACAGGTAATCGACGATATCAAGGTCAAACGCTTCAACGGCGAAATTGTCGAACGCGGTCACCAGCACAATTGCAGGGCTGGGTTTGATTGATCGCAAAGCACGTGCCGCTGCAATCCCATCCATTTTCGGCATTTCGATGTCGAGCAGGACAAGGTCGGGTGCCAGCTCATCCGCCATGGTCAGCGCATGCAATCCATCAAAAGCATGGCCAATCACTTCCAGTTCGGGGCAACTGGCGCATAATATCTCCAACCGTTCAACGGCCAGTGGTTCGTCATCGACAATCAACGTCCGCAATTTCAGGGGGGCGTCGGTCATGCGAAATCCTCGTCAGCTATCGTTATGGTTGCGGCAAAGCCACCTTTGCCTTGTGTACCGGCAAGCAAATGGCCGCGTTCGCCATAGCGCGCTTCTATACGGTCACGGACATTAGCAAGGCCGATGCCGTTGCCGTCCCTGCTGCGTCCTTTGGTAGCGATAGTATCACCATCGTCCGTCACGCTAATCTGTATCGCATTGCCTACGCGCTCTGCGGCGATCCTAACCGTTACCGGACGATTGGTGCGCGAAACGCCGTATTTGATCGCATTTTCAACCAAAGGCTGAAGGATCATTCCCGGCACTTTCGTGTTCTGCACCTCGGCCGGAATATCGATGACAACGCGCAACCGTTCAGGATAGCGAACCGCTTCGATCTCCAAATAGCGTTGCTGCAACTCGACCTCTTCGATCAACGTCACATCTTCCAACGGATCGCTTGACAGGCTGGTCCGGTAAAACCCCGATAGTGACTGGATCATCTCTTCGGCGCGGGCGTTGTCGCCCTTGATAACAAGGCTCGACAGCGAGTTCAGCGTATTGAACAGGAAATGCGGGTTCACCTGATAGCGCAGCGAACGCAGCTCGGCATCTTGCGCAGCCTGGGCATAGCGCGATGCTGTCCGCTCTGCCTCTCGCACTTCGCGGGCATAGCCAAGCGTTAAATACAACGAAGCCCAGGCTATGATGAAGAAATAGCGGGTGACGGTAATCTCGGCGATTTCCTGCCAGAAATCATAGCCGATTTGCGCCTTAATTTCTTCCACTTGTTGGTTGATGCTTGGGTCAGCAAACATGCTCATTGGGTCATAGACATTGAAGACGTAGTAATTGGTCAAAGCGATCAGCAACGCGCACGGCATAGAGAGGACGAATGCCGTTGCCACGCGAAAGCCCAGCGGTCTCCGATCAAACCGTCGGAGTACCAGATAGAGCAACCATGTTAAAAACACGCCGACAAGCGTTACAAAGATCCGCCGCCACACCAGTTCCGCAGGCTCCGGCAATTCCAGCACTGTTGCTCGTATCGATACAATCAGCGCGTGGAACACCCAAAAGCCAATAATGGTCAGGAAGGCCATTTGATGCCCGACCAATGTCGCGCGCTTGGGTACCGAAAATTTCATTACACTGTGCATAGTGACGTTTTTTACGAAAAGCGCCCCCGTCGCTGCACCTTGTCGAAAAGCCGCCTATGTTGATCGAAGCTGTAACGCGCAAAAGTGTCATTTCCGGATGTGTTAACAGACCGGTAACCATATCTGTGCAAAACATGCGTCGTCAGCTTTGGCAAAAAGGGCAACGACGATGGGTGAAGCCAATACATCAGCACCGGGTTTTTCAACCCTGTCAGAAATCAAGGAGTTCGCAAGTTTCGCCGCAGGAGCACAGCGTTACATCCGCCGCTCGCTTGATGTCGCCTTTGACCGCAAAGATGCGATCGAGCTTTGGTCACGTGATACGGTCGAGGCCGCAAGCATCAATACGCAATATCGATTCTACGACCGCTTACCCGAAATCCGCCTGCTCGTACCCGACTCCAGCGCGATTGCCGATGCCGAGCCGTTTATGGCGCCGTTAGTATCGGTTGCGGCGTTCGATCTGGGGCAGGGGCGCATTGACGGCTTTTCGGCTTTTCGCTTTCTGTACGAGCGCCTGATCGGAGCCGAATCTCGGCCTTGGCTACCCGCTGCGTTTTGCGCCGCTGCATCGATGCCGCATCTGCAACCCGAACGCCGCAAGATGCTGCTGCAATCGATCAGCGAAGCGGTCGCGATGGCCCCCGGTTGGTCAAAACGAGCGCCGGCATTTTATCCCGAATGGGTGGACAAGGTGGAAGCGGGAATCGCTGCGCACTGAGGGTTTCTTATTTGAGGTAAACCCCAAAACTATTAGCCCAAAATCGTTTGCCCTGAGTAGGTGCTGAGCGCAGCGAAGTGCCGTATCGAAGGGTTTGCGCACGCACTCGATGCTTCGATACGGCACTTCGCCTGTGGCTCAGCATCTACTCAGCACAAGCGGGTTTGATTTCTATCGTGTAGTCGTCAAACATTACCTTTTGCGATACCGAAAATACCAGACCTCATGCTCATACACCGTGCGCGCCTTGGTTTCATATCGCGTTTCGGGCCAGCCGCTTGGGCGGTTTTGGAACTGCGTAGGCGCATCGCACAGCCATTCAAACTGGTCGCGGTGGCGCTTCATCACCATCAACGCATGGCGTACATAGATATCATGATCGGTGCCAAAGCGGAATTCACCGCCAGCTTTCAGCTTGGCCGCGATCAGATCGACCGGACCGTCGTTCATCATCCGGCGCTTTGCATGCCGCGCTTTGGGCCAAGGGTCGGGGTGGAGCAGATAGACAAAGCTGAGCGACTCGTCAGGGATTCGTGCCAGCACATCCAGTGCATCGCCCATATGCAGGCGGATATTGGGCAGCGGACCCATGCCTTGCCAATTCTCGATATGCGATAACGCCATGGCGACGCCGTTGACGAATGGCTCGCAACCGATAAATCCATGCTGTGGCAGCATGTCGGCACGTGCGGCCATATGCTCCCCGCCGCCAAAGCCAATCTCGAAATGCAGCGGGAGATCGTCACCGAACAGGTCGGCAGCTGTAACCGGGCCTTCTGAAGGCACAGCGATTTTTGGAAGCAAAGTCTCGACCAGATTGGCATGGCCAACGCGCAGCTTCTTACCTTTAGAACGGCCATATAGGCGGTTCAGCGTAAGTGGGTCTCCGGATTTATGCGCGGTCATGGATGCGGCAATCAGGTCCAGCTTGATGCGGAAAAAATCGGGAATGGTAGCGAAGGAGGGACTTGAACCCCCGACCTATGGATTATGATTCCACCGCTCTAACCAGCTGAGCTACTTCGCCATACCCGCGCCGCTGAAAATCACACCGACGAGACAGGTGCGGGCCTATAAGCAGGTGAATGAAGGTGGTCAACCGGCGATTTGGCCGCTAGCGAGCGTGCAACGCAGGAAGCAAATGGGATAGGCTATGACGCAGGTCGGGGTATTGATTGTAGGCGCCGGGCATGGCGGCGCACAGGCGGCGATTGCTTTGCGGCAAAATGGCTATGCGGGGCGGATTGTTGTGGTCGGGCGCGAGCCGGAAATCCCCTATGAAAGACCGCCTCTATCAAAGGATTATTTGGCGCAGGAAAAGGCATTTGAACGCATCCAGATTCGTCCCGCGGCATTTTGGGCCGAGAAGAATATCGAGATGATGTTGAACGAAGAAGTCGTTGCTGTCGATTCCGCCGCGCACATTGTCTCGCTCGCGTCGGGCGAAATGCTTTCGTACGAACATTTGATCTGGGCAACTGGCGGCGATCCGCGTCGGCTAAGCTGTGACGGGGCGGATTTGGACGGTATCCACGTCGTGCGCACCCGTTTTGATGTCGATGCGATAATGGCGGAGTTGGACAGTGTGTCCCGCGTTGCTGTGATCGGCGGCGGCTATATCGGGCTAGAAGCAGCGGCTGTGCTGCGCAAACTGGGTAAAGCGGTTGTGTTATTGGAGGCATTGCCCCGTGTCTTAGCGCGCGTTGCTGGCGAAGAGCTCTCCGCATTTTACGAAGCGGAACACCGGGCGCATGGCGTTGATTTGCGAACCGGCGTTGGGGTCGTTGCCATCGAGGGCGAAGGCCGGGTTTCGGGCGTCACGCTTGGCGATGGTACAACTGTCGCAGCAGACATGGTCATTGTCGGCATCGGCATTATCCCCTCGGTCGAGCCTTTGCTGGCCGCAGGAGCTGAGGGCGGCAACGGCGTAACCGTTGACGGGCATTGCCGCACGTCGCTGCCCGATATTTTCGCCATCGGCGATTGTGCAGCCCATGAAAACGGCTTTGCCGATGGCGCGACTATCCGGCTTGAATCGGTGCAGAATGCGAATGACCAAGCAACCGTTGCAGCTAAGACGATCTGCGGTGCTCCAGCCGAATACAGCGCAACTCCCTGGTTCTGGTCGAACCAATATGATCTGAAACTGCAAACTGTCGGCTTATCAACTGGCTTTGATATGGCAGTGCTACGCGGCGATCCCGTCACGCGCAGCTTTTCGGTCATCTACCTAAAAGACGGTCAAGTTCGCGCCCTCGATTGCGTCAATATGGTCAAGGATTATGTGCAGGGCCGCAAGCTGGTCGAGGCAAGGGCCATCATTGACCCGGCACTGCTGGCGGATGCAGATGTTCCGCTTAAAGCCATGTTGGCCGCAGGGTAGGAAAAGTGACGAAGCTAAATTAACTGCCAGCGCGACTGTCGTTGTAATAAAACTGTCGCGGATTGGAAATATCACTTACACATATGCAACGCGCCAAAATACTCATTGTTGAAGACGATCCACCACTTGCCGAGCTATTGCATTGGCATATGTCACAGGCTGGGTTTGATGTTGTGGCAACCGCAGACGGCGAGGAAGCCCTGTTGCTCATCGAAGAGGAACGCCCGGATCTTGTTATCCTGGATTGGATGATCGAGAGTCTTTCGGGTATCGAAGTCTGCCGCAGGATTAGGCGGATGGGCGAAATGGCGTCGTTACCTGTCATCATGCTAACCGCGCGAAGTGCCGAGGATGATCGTCTTCGCGGACTGGAAACGGGAGCCGATGATTACGTCACCAAACCGTTTTCCCCAGCCGAACTGGTGCTGCGGGTCAAAGCTGTGCTGCGGCGAACCCGCCCCGCGGTATCGGGCGAGATGCTGAAAGTTGGCAGCATCACTATGGATACCAGCGGCTATCACGTCGTTCGCGATGGCGAGCCAGTGCAATTGGGGCCGACCGAGTACCGTATCTTACGCTATCTGATGGAGAGACCCGGACGCGTTCTTTCCCGCCTGCAGTTGCTTGACGGTGTGTGGGGCAGAGACAGCGACATAGAGATTCGCACCGTGGATGTGCATATCAGGCGCTTGCGTGCCGCTATGAATGGCGATGGTAAAAAAGATATTATCCGCACCGTTCGTGCCGCTGGCTATTCGTTAAACGCCTGAATTTCCGAAAAAATCATTAGGGTTGCCGCATTGGCAAAGTGAGTAACTCTGCCGGAGACGCACGTATCTCTGCGGTTTTTTGCCTACATGTCGATTTTCATTGAAATGAAACAAAAGAGTCCTCAAACTGTAACAATAGAGTTTTGTTTGAGGAGAGACAAAATGCGTATTGCTATTGCTGCATTGCTTATTGCAACAGCGGGACCAGTGTTGGCGCAATCACAGTATGAAATCGGTTATGACCGAGGGTCTTTGGGTTATGAGGCTTTGATCTCCAACCAAAATGATCTGGCGCTTGCGCAGCTGACCAAAAGCCGCACTGTTCCTGACACCGATCCAGCAAAGCTCATCAATCTTGGTCGTGCTTATCAGCGCACAGGTGATTTGAGCCTTGCAGAGGAAGCCTTCACGGCGGCGTTGAACTGCAAAGAGGAAATGGACTTGGTGCTTTCAGACGGTAGGGAAATGAGCTCGCGCAAAGCAGCCAGACTGGCATTGAAGCAGTTGAAGGCTAGCAAAACCAAATAATTTACGGGCGATAGTCCAAAAACTGTAATATAAGAGTCTTCAAACTGACGCTGAACCTGCGTCGCAGAGTCAAATCAAACTTCTAATGGCCTCACTCGACGACGGGTGGGGCCTTTTTTGATTCGCCGCAACTGTCTCTCTTGCCCGGACCGGGCGCATAGAAAAAATGTTGCGGAGAATTCAGATGAAACTCGATCCCAAATTGCGCGGCCTGATTTACGTCACAGCCGCTGCAGCGACGCTCAGCGGTTGCGGCGCAGACGACATTGCTTCGCCCGGAACCGGCGGTAATATCACCATTAACAATCCGGCTCCGCCACCTCCTCCCCCGCCACCACCTCCTCCGCCAGCGGTGGTTACGCCTGCGACAGGCTGCCCCACAATTTCTGATCCACAGGGATTGACCGATTCAGGAACGATCACTGGTCCGACAGGCACTTATCGCGTTTGCACACTGCCCGCGCGGATCAACACAACGATCACTGTCCCCAAGATCACCGGCCTTCTTTATCGCTTGGGTGGACGCGTTGATGTAGGCACCGATCAAGGTCCTGCGTCCACAAACAACGTCGTCACGTTGAATGTTGATCCAGGCGTTGTTTTCTTCGGCGGCACCGGCGTTTCCTTCTTGCACGTCAACCGCGGCAACCGCATCAACGCTGTTGGAACTGCAACACAGCCGATCATCTTTACGAGCCGCGACAACGTCCTTGGTCTCAACACCGACGAATCAAGCGGACAATGGGGCGGCGTTGTTTTGTCTGGCCGCGCACCAATCACGGATTGTATCGCTCCAGGCGCAACCCCCGGTACTACAGCTTGCGAACGTCAAGTTGAAGGCGCTGTTGACCCTGCATTGTACGGCGGCGCAAGCCCAGCCGATAACAGCGGTCGTTTGAGCTTCGTCCAGATCCGC
>JANOTI010000016.1:0-21731 GCA_031416255.1 Sphingomonadales bacterium
GACAAGAAAGACTAATGTTGGAAGTTTCCGGTCGTCGTTATTCGAAACGCAGCGACGACCGGGATGCGTGAGGATTAGTCGGCCATGAGTCTTGACGCTGTTTATTATGAATTGCTTGAGGTCGAACGGACGGCGGATGAAAAGACGCTAAAAACGTCGTACCGCCGGATTGCGATGGAATGCCATCCCGACCGCAATCCCGGCTGCGACAAATCCGAAGCCAACTTCAAGGCCATAGCCGAAGCCTATGACATCCTGAAAGACCCGCAAACACGCGCCGCCTATGACCGGTTTGGCAAAGCTGCGTTTGAAAATGGCGGCATGGGAAGTGCTGGCGGCGGCGGCCAGTCCCAAGGCTTTGGCGATTTTAGCGATATCTTTGAAAGTTTCTTTGGTGATGCCTTTGCCGGCGGCCGTCAACGCGGCCCTGCGCGAGGCGCCGATCTGCGTTACGATCTTGAGATTAGTCTAGACGAAGCATTTCATGGCAAATCGACCGAGATTAAAATCGATGTTGCCGATCAATGCGGCGATTGCGAAGGCTCTGGCGCGCAACCGGGGACTGGATCACGCCAATGCAAGCTGTGCGCGGGGCATGGTAAAGTGCGTGCGCAACAAGGCTTTTTCGTGGTCGAACGCACGTGCCCGACCTGCCATGGTCGCGGCGAAGTCATCGAAAGTCCGTGCCGCAAATGCGGAGGTGATGGACGGGTCGAGACGCGCAAAACAATCACGGTCGATATCCCGCCTGGCGTCGATGAAGGCACGCGCATCCGTGTTGCTGGCAAAGGCGAGGCAGGGCCAAACGGCGCATCCGCAGGGGACCTGTATATCTTCATCCATGTATCGCGGCACAGTGTGTTTCAGCGCGATGGAACTACCCTGTTCTGCCAAGCACCGATCAGTTTCACGACGGCGGCCTTAGGCGGCGAAATCGTCATTCCCGGCATGGACGGCAAGCGGCATGTGATTAACATCCCGGAAGGCTTCCAGTCGGGCAAGCAACTGCGTCAACGCGGTGCTGGCATGCCGGTGCTGCAGGGCCGCGGGCATGGCGATCTTGTGATCCAGATCGATGTCGAAACGCCAAGCCGCCTGACCGCGCGGCAAAAAGAGATATTGTGTGAGTTTCGCGAAACAGAAACCGGCGAAGAATGCCCGCAATCGCGCGGCTTTTTTGACCGGATCAAAAGTGTCTGGGATGATCTGACCGATTAGAAAGCTGACTCCGGCTCCGTGCAATGATAGTTTCGTTTCGGGAGAGCAGGATGGGTCGATTCGGTTTTAGCAAACGGGAATTGTTGCGCGGCGCGGTGGCTTTGCCCTTGGCGGGACTGGGCGCGAGGGCCTTTGCGCAAGACGGCAATTTGCTTGGCCTGCCGGTTTCAAAGGAAATCTTGGATATTATCCCGCGAAAGCCGATGAGCTATATTCGCTTTGCCGACGGCGTGTTGCGGCTGGAACGCGAAGCTGAGCGGAAGAAAATCCCCGACTCGATCTTGTCGCGCAATACGGGGGAGCGAATCGTCACAGTGGACGACGCCTTGTATCAACTCGCGCTGCCACGGCTTGTTGCTCTTATCGACCGGGCCGAAACTGTGGATATCGGGCTAGCGGATAAGGCAGGCGAACTGCTCGCCGAAATTCACCAGACACAGCATGAAATGCCAGAGGCGCTGCGGCTTGCACCAACCGGATTTGAACAGCTGAACTTTGCAGACTCTGAGCCGGCATACATCCTACCCCCGCAACCTTCGATTGGCTTGCCGCCGGTCGACGCGTTACCGCTTCCCGACGTGCAAATAGAATTGCCAACGAAGGAACCCGTTCCGCTGCCGGAGCCAGCCGCCGTCGAAATTTCGCCGGAACCAGAACCCGACAAGCCGCTGCGCAAAGCCAAGGACTACGCCTCGTTGCAGGACGAATATGGTCGCCTTTACCGCAAACTATCCGTCCGCGCGGCGCGTTTAGAATCGGTCGAGTGGCATCTGGCGATGATCCGTAAATCAAAGGCACGCTATGAAAGTGTCGGCCAGCAAACCGGCGTGCCGTGGTATTTTATTGCGGTCACCCACGGGCTGGAGGCCAGTTTCAATTTTCGCGCGCATTTGCACAATGGTGACTTCCCCTTGTCGTCGCGAACGCGGCAAGTTCCCGCCGGTCGCCCAACCAAATGGCTACCGCCATCCGATTGGGAATCAAGCGCCAAAGATGCGCTGCGGCTGCTGGGCTTCACCGGCCAAAAGGATTGGAGCCTGACACGGACTTTATACCGTCTGGAGGCGTATAACGGCTTTGGCTATCGCAGTTATGGCGTGCCAACGCCCTATCTATGGAGTTTTTCCAACCATTATGATCGCGGCAAATATGTTGCTGATGGAAAGTTCAGCACCACCGCGCGTTCGCAACAATGCGGTGCTGCGGTAATGCTAAAAATGCTAGCAGAGGCTGGTGAACTGGTGTGGCCTGTCGCACCGCTTTGAAAGGATGAGTGAAATGAAAATGCGGCCTGTAATTTTAGCTTTGTTTGCGTTGTCGGCTGGTGCAGCTGTTATGGCGCAGCAAGATTTTTCCAAAGTCGAGGTAAAGGCCGAGCAACTCGCCCCCGGCGTCGCGGTGCTGTTTGGTGCAGGTGGAAATATCGGCGTTTCGTATGGCGAAGATGGTACGACGCTGATCGACGATCAATATGCCCCGATGACCGAGAAAATTCAGGCAGCGGTTGCCGTTCTTGGAGCAACACCAGTCAAATTTTTGGTCAACACGCATTGGCACGGCGACCATAGCGGCGGTAACGAAAATCTAGGCAATGCAGGCGCAGTCATCATGGCGCATGACAATGTCCGCGTGCGTTTGGCCGCAGGAGCCGTCTCTGGGGCTGGCACGCCCGGTGCGCGGACGATTCCGCCAGCGCCGACCGCCGCACTTCCGGTTATCACCTATGCCGAGGGATTAAAACTGCATCTGAACGGTGAAGAAATCCGCGTCATCCACATGCCCGCCGCGCACACCGACGGCGACTCGATCATTCATTGGACCAAATCAAACGTGATCCACATGGGTGATTTGTTTATGCTTCAAGTCAGCTTCCCCTATGTTGATAGGGATAGCGGAGGCGATGTGCGCGGATTTGTCGCGGCAGCAGACAAGGTGCTGGCTATGGCCGATGACCAGACCAAGATTATTCCTGGCCACGGTGCAATTGCAACCAAGGCCGATCTGCAAAACCACCGCAACATGATTGCCACCGTTATCGCCAAGGTCGAGGCTGGCATCAAAGCAGGCCAGACGCTCGATCAGATCAAAGCGTCCAATCCCACTGATGGCTTTGGCGTCAATCCCAAAGGGTTCATTAGTGCGGATCGCTTTGTCGAAACGGTGTACACCAACCTTAAGGGTTGATCGCTGCGATCTCCGCCCGCAAATCAGCGATCAGCGGTTGAATGCGCTTTAACCTCGGCGCTTCGGCGTCGAGGACCGCGATGAAAGCCTTTTTCTTGATCGCCAGAACTTCGGATTGTTCGGCGGAAACAGTGCCAGGCATCGATGATAGCAAAATATCTACCAAACGGTCGATGCCGTGCAGCCGCCCCCATAAATAGTCATTCTCGCGGTAAGCGCGGCTAAAAAACGCGCCGAAATTGTTGAACTCTATGCCTTTCAACGTTTCGGCCGCGCCGCCTTTTCGGATGGTGTTGGCATCATCCGGCGCAATACGGTCAACTTTGATCGGGTCGAACTCATCCAAGCCCTCGCCCTGCAACAATGGCAATGTGGCAATATCGTAAAGGATATAGCCCAGATAGCCGAGCAAGATCGCACGGGTTGCGGCCTCAGGAACGTCGGCAAGTGCGGTGTTAAGAGCCACATCGGTCGCGGCATCTCCAGCCTCCAGATTGCGGCGGCTGGCCAATAGGTCCAGCAACGCGGCGGGATTATCGAGGCCTTGGCGCACCGCCTCGGCAACATCGGCGCCCAGAAACTCTGCAGTCTCCACTTCCAAAAAATGCGCGAGCGATGCATAGATTGATTGGCGCAACCTGTCGGCAGTCGCGTCGGGAATATCGGCCATTGCCTCGACATCCTCGGCCAGCCGCCGGGCAAGAAAACGCAGACGGCGGACACGAAAGCGGACGTCCTGATCGCGGAAAAACCCCATCGATGCGGCGGCTGCAACTTTGCCCTTAGGTCCGGTCATCCGGTTAAGGCCGCGACTGCAAATCTCGCGCCACAGTGCATCGCGCAACAGGCGAAAATGATCGTGTCCGCCGTCTGGCCATGCGCGGCGTGCGGTCGCGACCAGTTCGTCCAGCACGCCCATTAGCCGCAAATGCGCATAGGCGGGATAGCTGTAACCCGTGCGTGCCGCCGATTGCTCCAGCATCGTCAGCCGCCACTTGCGCAGCCGCTCGGGCGTGGGTTTCGATAGGAACCAGGTTTTACCCAGCATCGTCTCGATCATCTGCTCGACTTCGACCTCCAGATGCTCGGTAATCTCGCGCATACGGGCGATGCGTTGCGACCGGCCCTCAATGGCGTTCAGGCTATCGCGGATCGGCTGTTCGCGCGGGATGTCTGACGTCGCGCCGAATATGGTAGCGAAAAACCCGGGCGGCTTGCGCGGACCCGCGCCCTGTTTGCCGCCACGCATCCGAAAGCTGGGCATGCCGGGTTTCGGGTCGATATAGACAAAGCGCCTGTCCACTTCGCGGCGGGCAGGGCGGTTGCGCAGCGCATCAATGGCTTGCTCGAACGGCGCATTGGCCAGCACCGATCCATCGATCAGGAATGTATCTTCCGCAGTCCCAGCCTCAAACTGCTGCGGCAATATCCGTTTCAGGAAAGCGTCGCGCCCGGTCCACTCGACGGCGCGGTTTTGCAGCAAACTGTCCAGCTCGCGGACGCTAAACGGGGGAAATGCACCTGGAAAGCTGGCAGTGGATCGTGCGGCAAAGGCCAATTCAGCGGCATGGGCAAAACCGTTGCCGAACTGGTTGCGCGTTGAAAAACCAATTGTAAGCCTGTGCTCGGTTTCGCTGACATCCGACGGGCTGTTAAGCGTCAGCCGTTCCTGATGCCCATGAAAGTCAGTGACGGTGACAAACAGGTCCAGCGGTTGTCCGGCGGGCAGCAAAGGACTTTCCACCCCGCGCTGCTCCATCGCCTCCAGCGCGTTGAGCAACAAATTGGCAAAAACTTGCCCGCCAAAGGGCGGCTGGAACCAGCGCGCGCGGACAAAGCGGGAGAGTTTTGCCGTCACTTCATCGCGGGCTTCTTTGGCGACAGTCAACTGCACCTGACCACCGCGACGGCGCAATATGGCCCAGGCAATCGGCGCTGTCCAGAATTTGGAAAACCGCGACAAGGGCCGTGCGTCGGGATCAAGCAGCACCTCGACATCGGCGTTTTTTAGCCACATGTCGGTCAATGGCTCCAGCGATTGGCCGGTGACGATGGCTTGCGCTAGGAACACGCCGTTAATGCCCCCTGCGCTTGCGCCCGACACGATGTCCGTCAGAACGCGCATCCTTGTACCCGATTTGACTTGGATCAGCTCCAGCAATTCACGGTAGGCAATTTCGCTGCCCGTGCCCGCAGGCCCGTGTTCAAGATGCGCTTTGCTAGCGCGGATCAGGTGCCAGATTTCGCGGGTTATGCCGTGCATGTACACAGCCAGACTGACCCCGCCGTAGCAGATCAAAGCCAGCCTAAGTTCCTTTTCGCGCATATGGAGGATGTGGCAGGGCAGCATGACAGAATCAAGCGCCACTGGCTTTACCTGACGTTCAATGTGCGTGCTTGTACACACGACTTTGAAAGCAAGTTTCGGGACGCTAAGTCTTTTACCAGCGGTTATGGATGTGCAACATGGGAACAAGGAGAGTGGGACATGGCATCCTATCAGAAATCAGTGAATATTTGCGCTGGCGCGCAAACAGTGTGGGACGCGGTGAGCGATGTCGGGCAACTCCATATTCGGATAGCACCGGGTCTTGTGACCGACACGCGGTTGGATGACGGCGGAGCCATTCGTATCGTTACCTTTGCCAATGGCTTGTCGTTGAAAGAGCATATTGTGTCCAATGATAACGACTTGCAGCGGTTGGTATGGAGTGCTGAGAGCGATTTATGGCACCATCATAATGCTTCGTTGCAAGTGTTTGCACGTGGCAATGACGCGTGCGAGATAACATGGATCGCAGATGTCTTGCCGCACGAGGCTGGCGAAACGATTTCGACGATCATGGACATGGGCCTAGCCGCGATGAAGAAGCATATCGAGAGCCAATGAGATGAATGCCGTCGATCCTGATCTTGCTTGGGAAGCGTTCATGCGCCGCGACCGCAGCATGGACGGACGGTTCGTTGGTGCGGTTAAGACAACAAGAATTTACTGCAAACCAAGCTGTCCGGTCCGTCATCCTTTGCGCAAAAATGTCATTTTTTATCAGACGGCTGCTGAAGCTAAGGTAGCCGGATTTCGCGCGTGTTTGCGCTGTCGGCCTGACGATATTGCGCGGGACGAGGTTTCGATTCGAAAGGCGTTGAAATTGCTTGGTGACGGACAGCCATTGTCGCTGGAGGAACTAGCTAACGCGGTTGGCTATGCCCCGCACCATTTTCACCGGTTATTCAAACGCGCGACCGGGGTAACACCCGCGCACTATGCACGTGGGAAGCGTTTAGAGCGTGCCGAGGCAGCGCTTAGCGAAAATGATCGGGTTACCGATGCGATTTACGATGCAGGCTATTCGGGGCCAAGCCGGTTCTATGCCGAAACAAAGGGGCGATTGGGGATGACACCAAGTGCGTGGAAAAATGGTGGTTTAGGAACGGTTATCCGCTGGTCGTTGGTCGATACTTCGCTTGGCCAAATGCTTGTCGCGGCGACGGTCAAAGGGATTTGCCGGTTGTCATTTGACGAGGACGAAGGGGCGTTAGCCACCCGCTTTCCAAAGGCCGAGATAGTGCCAGCCGACGCCGCGATGGAAGAGTTGGCAAAAGCTGCGGTGGCTGCGGTTGAACATCCGGGCCGCATGCCCGACCTTCCGCTGGATGTGGCTGGCACAGCCTTTCAAGAAGCGGTGTGGCAAGAATTGCAGCGTATTCCGGCCGGCGAAACCCGCAGCTATGCCGAAATCGCAGCCGCTGTTGGCAAACCAAAGGCGGTGCGCGCGGCAGGCTCGGCCAATGGCGCGAATAATGTTGCGGTGCTGATCCCGTGTCACCGTGTTGTGCGCACAGATGGAACGCTTGGCGGCTACGCGTACGGGTTGGATCGTAAAGCCAAATTGCTGGAGCGCGAAGCGGCTGGTTAGCTATGGACGTCCCTATAAAGTCCCGAACAAAACGGCACAGCGCACAGTTTTACATCTCCAATCGACATTACTAACGGTCTGTTCACCCTTTTTTGGCATAGCGCATGGGAAGCTGCGAGAACTATTGCGGCGCTCATGTGCATGTGAGCGTCGTGTCGTCGCTGCATGAAAGGGATTTGAAAATGAAGGCATCGTTGAAAAACAAAGCGTTATTGGCTTTGGGTGCAAGCAGTTTGGCGATTAGCGGGTGTTCGTCAATGGGCGGATCAAACCTGCCCGCAGCTCCCTCGATTCCCTATCAGCAACAGGCAAGCGATGAATATCTGATCGGACCACTGGACAAGATCCGTATCTTTGTCTGGCGCAATGAAGAGCTTGGCGGAACGGTGCAGGTTCGCCCCGACGGCCGTGTTACCACGCCTTTGATTACCGACATGCCCGCTGCTGGCAAGACCGCTACGATGTTGGCGCAGGATATCAAGCTGCAATTGTCGCAGTATATCAATGATCCGATTGTATCGGTGATCGTAATGGAATTTGCCGCGACCAACAACCAACAGATCCGCATCGCGGGGGCAGGCGTTGGCAAGCCTGCCTCGGTTCCGTTCCGCGCAAACATGACGTTGCTCGATGCGATAACAGCGGTTGGCGGCATTTCTGAATATGCAGCGGGCAACAAAGCCCGGCTGCAACGCGTGGATCGCGAGACCGGACGGATGCAGGAATATTCGCTGCGGATCAACGATCTGCTGCGTCGCGGTGACACCAAAGCAAACGTCCTGCTGCAACCCGGCGACGTCATCATCATCCCTGAAAGTATGTTCTAACGAGCGCTAAGCGAAATTGAACTGACCCAAATGGATAGAGAACCGAAAACGATATGAACGGCCTATACGACGAACTGCGATTAGCGATCCACAGCGTATGGAACCGGCGCTGGCTGGCACTGGCGATTGCATGGGCGATTTGTTTCTTAGGCTGGTTGGTCGTGGCGTTCATCCCCAACAGTTACGAATCATCGGCGCGGGTCGAAATTCGCATGGCGGGTTTGTTGAACGAAAAAGTTGGTATTACTGCGGGCGAACAGCGCAAAGTTATCGAACGGCTGAAGCAGACGCTGAGTTCTTCGGACAATCTGGCAAAGGTGGTTCGCGGAACTGATCTGGGCCGCAATGTTGCATCCGACCAGGAATTGGCGGGCAAGATTTCGGGTCTGCGCAAGAATATCGAAGTTAAATCCGATATCAACAACGATACTATCTTCACAATTACTGCCATTCTGTCTTCTCCCAAAGATGCTCGCGATGTTGTGAAGAAATTGATCGATGTCGCCGAGGAAGACAGCATTGCTGGCGACCGCAAAGAAACCAGCAGTTCGATCCGCTTTCTTGATAAACAATTGGAAGATTTGCAGAAAAAACTTGCCGATGCCGAAGCGAAACGCGTTGGATTTGAAACTCAGAACTTGGGCATGTTGCCCGGCGTGGGTTCGGCATCAACCCGGATGGAAGCCGCACGGGCTGAATTGGGGCAGATCGATTCGCAGCTGATCCAAGCGCGCAGTGCGCTGGGTGCGCTGAACAGCCAATTGGCGGGTACGCCTGCATCGTTGAACACACCCGGAATAGGCGGTGGCGGTGGTGGCAATTCGGCACTGGGGCAGGCGCAGGGCGAATTGGCAGCGATGCGCGCCCGAGGCCTTACTGACAATCACCCCGATGTCATCTCTACGCGCAACCAGATTGCAATTCTTAAATCGCAAGGTGGCGGCAGCGCCTCCAGCGGAAGCGGCGGCTATAAAACGCCGAACCCCGCTTATTCGTCATTGCAGATGATGCGCGCAGAACGTGAAGCGTCGGTATCGGCGCTCAGCGCGCGTAAAGCGGCATTGCAATCGGACATGGCGGGCTTTGCCGCTAAACAATCGGCGGAACCCGGCGTGTCGGCTGAATATGGCCGGATCAACCGCGATTACGAAGTGCTAAAAGTCCAATATGATAAGCTGTTGACGGACCGTGAGGAAATCCGTTTGCGCGGCCAGGTTGGGGCGCAAACCGATGCTGTGCAGTTCGTCGTAAACGTAGAGCCGACGTTTTCTAAAACGCCAGTCTCTCCGAACCGCCCGTTATTTCTGGCGCTTGTGCTGTTTGCAGGGCTTGGCGCAGGCGCAGCGACGGCGTTTGCCTTGGGCCATTTGCAGACCAGCTATCCGACCGCCGCCAAGCTGGAACGCGCCAGCGGCCTGCCTGTCATCGGTTCGATTTCGCAAATGTTGACGGGCGAACAACGCATTGAGCGCAAACGTAAGCTGAAGCTGTTCTTTGGCGGAACGGCGGCTTTGATCGGCGTGTTTGTGCTGCTGCTGGTGGTCGAATTTATCCAGCGCGGTTTGGCATGAGCGGGGACAAGAAAATGAACAAGCACACCCCCATAAAGCTTCCTGCTTCACTGCTCGAACGCGCATCGGAAAAATATGATTTCGGTGCAGCCTTGCGCGTGGGAGCCGGTACGCCTGCGCCGGTCGCACTGCCTGTTGCCGAACCGTTTCCGGCATCGCCCGTTGCTGTGGCACAGATTGCATCGGGTACCGCTGCACCAGTTGCACCCACTAGCTTCCGCACCGCTGCTGCACCTCCAGCCCCGGCCCCGCAAAGCGAGCGTTACGCAAAGATCGATCGTCAGCGGCTAACCGCATCGAACATGATCGATCCCGATGGTCCGGTCACCAGCCTGTCCGAGGAATTCCGCATTGTGAAGCGCCAGTTGTTGCTTGCGGCGCGCGGCGGCAAGGGGCTTGATCCGGTTGACCGCGGTGAACGCATCTTGATCTGTTCGGCGCACCCCGATGAGGGCAAGACATTTTGCGCAATAAATCTCGCGCTGTCGATGGCGTCGGAAAAGGACAACCGCGTCCTGTTGGTCGATGCCGATTTTGCCAAGCCCAGCGTGCTGGCTAGGCTCGGCATCCCTAGCAGCCCGGGGTTGATGGACGCGCTCGCGAATCCCTCGATTGATGTTGAGGATTATGTGATTGCGACCGACATCCCCAACCTGTCGATCCTCCCAGCGGGGGCACAAACCAATCAGGATACCGAATATCTAGCGGCATCGCGCGCCGGCGCTGTGCTGGACCAGCTGACCGCGCATGATCCCGCGCGGATTATCATTTTCGATTCGCCACCTGCGCTTGCCGCCTCGCCCGCATCGGTGCTCGCTTTGCAAGTTGGGCAGACCATCGTGGTCGTCCATGCCGATGTCACCACCGACAGCGCTCTGCGTGATGCACTCAGCCTATTGAGCGGCTGTGAGCATATTCAGTTGATGCTCAACCGAACCAAATTCTCCCCCACCGGACGCAAGTTCGGCAGCTACTACGGATATGGAGCATGATGATGCACAACCGCAATTTCCTCTCGCTGAAAACCGCATTGCTAAGCGGCATGGCTTTGGCCGCGTTGCCGAGCAGCGCCTTTGCGCAACAGATCGCGTCTGATTGGGCACCGATGGAGGACACGCAGACTGCAGGTCCCGTCGCAGCCGAAGAAGCGCCGCAAGGTGTAGCGCGCGAACGCCGCCGCTTGGATGTGACCCCCTATATCGAGGTGCAACAAGTGGTGTTCGCTGATCTCGACGGTGGCCGCGACATATTGACCTACACTACGCTTGCTGCGGGCATTGACGCAGCGATCTCGACACGCCGTGCCGAGGGGCAAGTTAGCCTGCGCTATGAACGCGTTATCGGCTATGACGATCAAGTTGAAAGCCAGGATTCAGTCAGCGGCCTTGCGCGCGGTTCCGTTGCGGTCACTCGCAATCTCAGCATTGAGGCCGGTGCCTTGGCGACACGGTCAAGCCTTGACGCCCGCGGCCCGAACCGTGGCAGCTTTCAACCATTTTCTGACAACGTAACGCAGGTCTATTCGGTCTATGCCGGTCCGAGTTTCAGCGCGCAAGCCGGTGAGCTAGCGGTCAATGCGGGTTACCGTATTGGTTATACCAAAATCAGCGAAGAGGACCGCGGTGCACTCCCGCCCGGGCAACTGCCGCTCGACCTGTTTGACGACAGCGTCAGCCATGCGGCGAGCGCGTCGGTTGGCATGCAATCAGGAACGTTGCCTTTCGGCTGGACCGCAACGGTTGGCTATAACCGTGAAGACGCGAGCCAACTGGATTCGCGTTTCGAAGACCTATACGGCCGTGTTGATGTCATCGTTCCGGTGACTCAAACGCTCGCCGTCGTTGGCGGTGTCGGATATGAAAAGGTCAAAGTCAGCGAGCGTGATGCTCTACGCGATGTGGGCGGCAATCCGATTGTCGGCCCCGGCGGACGGTTGGTCACGGACCTCAATTCGCCGCGTCTGGTTGCTTATGAATCCGACGGTTTGATCTGGGACGCAGGCGTGTTGTGGCGGCCAAGCCGTCGCACCGCGCTGGAACTTCGTTACGGCCATCGTTACGGCAGCGACAGCTATACCGGCAGCTTTAGCTACGTCCCTAACGACCGGACAGGCGTGAACATCTCGGTCTATGACACCGTCCAAGGCTTTGGCGGTTCGATCAATAACGCGCTGTCCGATTTGCCAACCGCGTTTAACAGCAACCGTAACGCCATAACCGGAGATCTGAACTCTTGCGTGTTTTCCGCAACCGGTGGTTCGTGCCTGAACAACGCGCTGCGCACCGCAAGCTCGGCCACATTCCGTTCGCGTGGCGTGCAAGCGTCAATCTCTGAAAATGCCGGGCCATGGAGCAGCGGCCTTGCCATCGGTTACGACCGCCGGAAATTCCTTGCCTCGGCCTTGGGTGGTCAGGGACAGATTGCGGGCTTGATCGACGAAAATTACTACCTCTCGGGCTTTTTGGGCCGTCAACTTGATCGCCGGTCAAGCTTTGGCACTAACGTCTACGCCAATTTGAACGATCCCGGGCAGGCAGGCGCGCCCGACAGCTATGGTTTTGGCGCCAACGCGTCGTATAACCGCAACATTTGGCGCGGATTGCAGGGAACGGCGGCTGTCGGCATCGATAGCTATACCGTACAAGATTTTGAGGAAGACGTCTCCGCCTCTGCATTACTCGGCCTGCGTTACAGCTTCTGATCCGGCAACGGACTATATTGGGAATTGAATATGTACGATCAATACTACGGATTTTCAGGCCGCCCGTTTCAGCTGACGCCTGACCCGCATTATTATTTCGAAAGCCTGACGCACCGAAAGGCGCTGTCTTATCTGGGCTATGGCTTGGCGCAAGGTGAAGGCTTTATCGTTATCACTGGCGAAGTCGGCGCAGGTAAAACCACGCTGGTCACGCATTTGATGCAGACCATCGACAAAGCGCGGTTGACCGCAGCGACCATCGTCACCAGCCAACTTGACGGCAACGATATGGTGCAGATGACCGCCGAAAGTTACGGCATCGACACACGTGGGCTGGATAAAGCGGCAACGTTGAAAGCCATTGAGAACTTTTTACACGCCGAGGCGCGTGCTGGTCGGCGCTGTTTGCTGGTGGTCGACGAAGCGCAAAATCTGGCAGTCGATGCGCTGGAAGAACTCCGCATGCTGTCGAACTTCCAACTCGGATCGTCGGCGTTGTTACAGATTTTCCTGCTCGGTCAGCCCGAGTTCCGCGATCTGGTGCAATCGTCGCCGTCGCTGGAGCAATTGCGCCAACGGGTAATCGCCACGCACCACCTTGATGCTATGGATGCTGACGAGGTTGAGCCCTATATTATGCATCGGTTGCAGCGTGCCGGCTGGACCGGTCGGCCGCAATTGACCGAAGACGCCTACGAAGCCATCTTTGAAGAAACCGGCGGTGTTCCGCGCAAAATCAACGCGTTGATGAACCGCACATTGTTGATGGGTGCAGTTGAACAGGTCGATATTCTGGATGGCAGCTTAGTCACCGCTGTGATCGCCGATATGGCGGGCAAGCCGTTTGAATATGAAGCGCCTTTGTCTGCGCATGGCGCGGTTTCGGTTGCGCTACCAGAAGTTGTTGAAGAAGAGCTGGTTGACGATGATGTTTTGGAACTGCCTACTGCATCCGTCATCACTCTGTCCGCGCCAACTAGTGCAGAGCCAGTCGCCAATGCCGCAGACGCCGAAACGATGAATGCACTGCATGCGCGGGTCGAACGGTTGGAGACGCGCGTGGCCGAACAGGATGCCGATCTACGCCGCGTGCTTGCGTTGGTGATCGATTGGGTCGAAAAGGACAACCAGTCGCTAGCAGGTGAAATCCGGAATATCCGCGCCGCCTGACAGCACCCGAAAACGGGGAGGTTTTACTTTGCGCAACGCGCTTTCAGTTGATGTTGAGGACTGGTTCCATGTCGGTGCTTTCGAGAATGTAATTTCTCGGGATAGCTGGCCCGGGCTTGAATGCCGCGTCGAGCGCAACACCGATGTGCTGTTGCAGATGTTTGACACTGCCGGGATCAAAGCGACGTTTTTTACGCTTGGTTGGGTGGCGCAGCGCTATCCGCATCTGATGCGCCGCGTCACCGATGCTGGGCATGAATTGGGCAATCACGGGTCCGAACACGACCGCGTGTTCACTTTGGGCCGCGAGAAATTCGCCGCCGATATTGATCGAGCGCGCAAGATTATCGAGGATGCCAGCGGGGCGAAAGTCACCGGCTATCGTGCGCCGAGTTTCTCCATCGATCAGCGCACGCCTTGGGCGCATGAAGTGCTCGCTGAACAAGGCTATGCCTATTCCTCCAGCGTCGCGCCGGTAAAACACGACCATTATGGCTGGGCCGAAGCACCGCGTTTTGCCTTTAAGCCAGTCGCAGGGTCCGACCTAATCGAAATTCCAGTGACTACAGCGGAGTTTGCCGGACGGCGACTGGCAGCAGGCGGCGGCGGGTTTTTCAGGCTGTTGCCTTATGCCTTTTCGCGCTGGGCTATCCGGCAGGTCAATAATGAGGCGGAGCGCCCCGCGATCATCTATTTCCACCCATGGGAGATAGATCCGGGCCAGCCGCGTGTCGCAAACGCGCCGATCAAATCGAAACTGCGGCATTATACCAAGCTGAAAGCGATGGCGCCAAAGCTGGAGCGGCTGATGTCCGATTTCCGCTGGGACCGGCTGGATGTGATTGTCGAAGCCGAGCGGGAGCGGATGGGGTGAATGCGCCACTGGTCCATGAACGCGTGACGGTGCGGAAAGTCGATCTTGCGGATGCGGATGATTGCGCTCGTATTGACGCGTTTGTGGCGGAGCATCTGGAGTCCACGCCCTTTCACAGGACGGCTTGGCTAAAAGGCGTTGCGGCGGGGACGGGCCAAAAGGCCTTTTGTCTGGTTGCAGAGACTCCCGCTGGAAATATCGAAGGGTTGGTTCCTGCACATGTTGTCGGCTCGCCGTTATTCGGCCGCGCTATGGTGTCATCAGGCTTTGCCGTTGGCGGCGGCATACTCGCCAAGAGCCAAATCGTTGCGGAACAGCTTGCTGATGCCGTCTGGGAATTGGCGCAATCCAACACATGCCCGTCGGTTGAACTGCGTGGCGGGGCGTTGCCGCTTACGTCGTGGATTATCAAAGGCGATGCGCATGCCAATTTTGCGCGGCCTTTAACGGCGGATGATGAGGCGGAATTGCTTGCCATCCCGCGCAAACAGCGCGCCGAGGTGCGCAAGGGTTTGGAGAAGGGGTTGGTCATAGAAACCGGCAATGGCCAGCGCGACCTCGACTGGCACTACGCCGTCTATGCCGAAAGTGTGCGCAATCTGGGCACACCGGTTTTCCCAAAAGCCTTGATGGCAGAGGTGCTGCGCGCCTTTGGCGATGATGCCGATATTTTGACGGTCTTGGCTGCCGGCAAGCCGGTGGCGAGTGTGCTCAGCCTGTATCACAAGGGTGCCGTCATGCCTTATTGGGGTGGCGGTGTGCATGAAGCGCGCGCGTTGCGGGCCAATGACATGATGTATTATGCGCTGATGAATCATGCGCGGAAACGCGGCTGCACAGCGTTTGATTTTGGCCGGTCAAAGGTTGGATCAGGCGCCTATAGCTTTAAGAAAAACTGGGGTTTTGAACCGCAACCTCTGTCTTATGCTGTGCGGACAGCCGACGGCGCAGAGCCGCGTGATATCAACCCGAACAGCCCGAAATATAAGGCGCAGATTGCCGTCTGGCAAAAACTACCGCTTCCCATCGCGAATTTGATCGGCCCTTGGATCGCCAAAGGATTGGGCTGATGCGCGAGATATTATTCCTCGCCCACCGCGTTCCTTGGCCGCCGGACCGTGGCGACAAAATCCGGTCGTTCCATATTTTGAACAAGCTGAAAACGCTCGCCCCGGTGCATGTCGGGGCCTTTGCCGATGATGCGCGGGACTTGGACTTTGCAGAAGCCGATCGCGCGAGCCTGGCTTCGCTGCTCATCAAATTGCGCGACAAGCCGCAATGGCTGGCGGGGATTGAAGCGTTGGCGCGGGATAGGCCGGTGTCGCTTACCAGTTTCGGTTCGCGGGCGATGCAGGATTGGGTGAATGAACGGCTGGTGACAGGCAGCATCAGCCATATCTTCGTGTTCTCCGGCCAAATGGCGCAATATGTTCCCACCGATTTTGATGGCCGGCTGGTCATGGATTTTGTCGATGTCGATAGCGCCAAGTTTGAAAGCTATGCAAACGAAGGCAGCGGATTCATGCGCTGGATTAATGCGCGTGAGGGCAAAAAGCTGGCGGCGTTTGAGGCGGAGATTGCCGATCGTGCTGATGCCAGCCTGTTTGTTAGCAAAGCCGAAGCCGCGTTGTTCCGCGACCGCAGTGGGGCGAAAAACGCCGTGAGTGTCGGCAATGGTATCGACACAGTATTCTACGACCCAGCCACCGCGTTCAAAAAACTGCACCCGATTTTCCCTGACCCGTTAATCGTCTTCACCGGCCAGATGGACTACCGCCCCAATATCGAGGCGGTTTCCGATTTTGCGCAACACGCTTTGCCTGCAATCCGTGCCGCGCATCCCGACACCACCTTCGCCATCGTCGGTCGCAATCCGACCGAGGCGGTTTCGGCACTATCGGCATTGCCAGGTGTGCAAGTAACCGGAGCCGTCGATGATGTGCGCACGTGGCTGGCCGCAGCCGATGTGGTGGTCGCACCTTTGCGCATCGCGCGCGGCATCCAGAACAAGGTGCTGGAGGCAATGGCAATGGCTCGACCAGTGGTGGTATCAAAAGCTGCTGCTGAAGGCATCGACGCCAAAGACAAAACGCATTTCCGCGTCGCTAAATCGGTCGCCGATGAAGCCAAAATCGTCAGTGAATTGCTGTCCGACGTTGATGCACGGTTGCGGCTAGGTGCAGCGGCCCGCGCGCATGTCATGGCACATTATGACTGGGACGGGCAGTTGGCGGCGCTTGACCGCATCATGCAGCTATGACTGACCTTTGGCGCTCGGCGCTGACACGCCTTGGCATCGCAAGCGTCCTTATCCTCGCGCTGTTCTGGCGCGATGCGGGGGATATGGTGGCCATCTGGTGGAACAGTTCGACCTTTAACCACTGCTTGCTGATACTGCCGATTATCGGGTGGCTGGTCGATCAACGTAAGTCCGAATTAGCGAAAATTACGCCGCGAGCTTGGACGCCTGCTTTGGCATGGGTTGCGGCAGGCGCGCTCGGCTGGCTGCTGGGCGATGCAGCGGGAGTCGCACTTGCCCGACATGCGGGCCTCGTGATGATGCTACAAGGGTCGGTCGCAACATTGCTCGGCCCCAATTTAGTGCGCGGCATCATGTTCCCATTGTTCTACAGCTTTTTCCTGATCCCGTTTGGCGAGGAATTCGTCCCCGCCTTGCAAACCATCACCGCCAAAATGTGCATGTGGCTGCTCGGCCTCTCAGGCATTCCGGCGCATATCGAAGGGATTTACATCTCCACGCCAACAGCCTTGTTCCGCGTGGCAGAGGCATGTTCGGGGGTGAAATTCCTTGTCGCGATGGTGGCGCTGGGTGCGTTGATTGCCAACCTGTGTTTCAAAAGTTGGGGCAGGCGTATTGCGTTTATGGCAGCTTGTGTGGCGATCCCGATCCTCGCCAACGGTTTGCGCGCCTTTGGTACTATCTATATCGCGCACCACGGCAACGTCGATTTCGCTGCGAGTTTTGACCATGTGTTTTATGGCTGGATATTCTTTGGTGTGGTGATTGCACTGGTGTTAGCCGCAGGCTGGCCGTTTTTTGATAAGGCGGCTGATGATGTTGCTGTGGACGCGACGAAGCTGCAATCGCCGGTTCGGCTGCCATTGGCCGCCAAAGTTGCAGTGCCTGCCTTGCTCGCAATCGCTGCTGTCCCTTTCGCTTGGTCAGCCTTTATTTCCTCCGCTGCATCGCCAGTTCCAAAGCAAATCGCGTTGCCAGAAGTCGCAGGATGGCAACGCGTTGACTACGCACCGCAGCTGGCGTGGAAGCCCCATTTTGCCAAAGCCAGCCACGAATTGTTGGGCCGCTATCGCAATGCAGCGGGGCAAGAGGCGGACCTCTATATCGCCGTTTATGACCGCCAATCCGAAGGCCGCGAGCTGGTGGGCTATGGTCAGGGCTCAGTCGGTCCAGAAAGCAAATGGTCGTGGATCGCCGGTTGCAATAGCCCGCCGCAAGGCCGCTGCGAACGCATCAGCGCCGACAACAAAAGCCACCGTGAAGTCGTCAGCTTCTATCGCGTTGGTGGAACTACCAGCGGATCAGGGTCCGCCATCAAACTCGCCACGCTGAAAGCACGCTTGCTCGGCGGCAACCAACAAGCCGTCGCGGTTCTGGTCTCGGCGGAACGCATCGACAAGGTCCAGCCCCGGGCCGCCATCGATGCTTTTGTCAAATCCTTGGGGTCTATCGATAAAACGGCTGACCGCATGGCCGGTTTGGACTAAGCGCAGGCCATGTGCGGCATATCCGGTATCTTCCACGTTGAAAGTTCAAAGCCCGTCGATCCGGCGCGGGTTGAGCGGATGAACGACGCCATAGCCCACCGCGGGCCTGATGGCGCAGGGGTTTGGACCGCTCCCGGTATCGGCCTTGGCCATCGCCGTTTGTCGATCATTGACCTTGGCGGTGGCGCGCAACCGATGTTGACCAGCGATGAAAGCCTCGCGCTGGTGTTCAACGGAGAGGTTTACAATTTCCTCGACCTGCGCCGCGAGTTGGAAGTGCTGGGCCACGCTTTTCGGACCAACAGTGACAGTGAGGTTATTCTTGAGGCGTATCGCCGCTGGGGGCCGGAATGCGTTTCGCGGCTGCACGGCATGTTCGCCTTTGCGCTGTACGATGTCGCTAAGCGGCAACTGCTGCTCGTGCGTGACCGGTTGGGTGTAAAGCCCTTGTTTCATGCGGCGCTTGCCGATGGCAGCATCATATTCGGGTCGGAGCTTAAAGCGTTGTTGGCACACCCTGCGCTGCGCCGTGAACCTGATTTGCAAGCGGTCGATGACTATCTTGCCTTTGGCTATGTGCCCGATCACGGTTGCATTGTGTCGGGTGTCAGCAAACTGCCTGCGGGGCATTATTGGGTGCTGACCCAAGGCAAAATACCGCCGCCGCCGACGCAATATTGGGACATTGATTTCTCGGCTCGAGTCAAAGGCAGCGAAGCAGAATTGCAGGAAGAGCTGCTCCGCCTGATGCGGCAAGCGGTGCTCAGCCGCATGGTCGCCGATGTCCCATTGGGCGCGTTTTTGTCTGGTGGCGTCGATAGCAGCAGTGTGGTTGCGTTGATGGCAGAGGCTTCGCGGCTCCCCGTCAAAACCTGTTCCATCGGTTTTGACGTCGGCGCGCTGGATGAAACCGAATATGCCGAAACGATTGCGAAGCGATTCCTGACTGAACATCGCAGCCGGATCGTGGCGGCGGATGATTTTGGGTTGGCCGATATGTTGGCGCATCATTTCGACGAACCCTTTGCCGACGCCTCTGCGCTGCCGACCTACCGTGTCTGCGAGATGGCGCGCGAGCATGTGACTGTGGCACTGTCGGGCGATGGCGCGGACGAGGCGCTTGCGGGATACCGCCGCCATGTGTTCCACCACAATGAAGAACGCGCACGCAGTTTGTTGCCGCAAGCTATTCGCGGGCCTTTGTTCGGCGCGTTGGGCGCGATCTATCCGAAAGCCTATTGGGCACCGCGTCCGTTGCGGGCGAAAACGACGTTGCTGTCTTTGGCGCGCAGTGGGGCAGAGGGCTATGCAGAGGCGGTTGGTGTTACCCCACCCGCTATGCGGCATGCGCTGTATTCACGCAAAATGCGTTTGGCGTTGGGCGATTATCGCGGCGAGACGGCGATGCACGCGTTGATGGAGAATGCGCCTGCCCGCAGTGGCCTCGACCGCGCGCAATATGCCGATATGAAAATGTGGTTGCCGGGCGATATCTTGACCAAACTTGACCGCACTAGCATGGCCGTGGGGCTAGAGGCGCGCGAGCCGTTGCTTGACCACCGGCTGATGGAATTCGCCGCGAGCCTCCCTGAAAATATGCGCGTGCGCAAAGGGCAGGGCAAATGGCTGATGAAGCGGACGATGGAACGCTATTTGCCGCAGGACATTCTTTATCGCCCGAAAATGGGATTTGTGACGCCGATTGCGCAATGGTTTCGCGGGCCATTGGCAGAGGCGGCGCGCGGGATTTCAACCAGTGTGACTTTAGCGAAAACGGGCTGGTTTGACCCGGCGGTGATGTTGAAGGTTGCCGAGGATCACATCGCAGGGCGTTCGGATAACAGCCGCTTGTTGTGGCAGTTGCTGATGCTCGATAAATCGGTGAGCCGGATTTTTGGGTAAGGTTTGGCGTAGAAGCGCAGGATATTTGTAAAAGAGACGATAGAAAGAGAGAGGTAGGCCTTCTAAACTAACCCCTCCCGTTCTCATGCCTCATTTACATTATTATCTGAGATGTGCGGATTACACTGTCCAGTCGGGATAAACTGCGGTTACAAAATATAGCCCTTCGGGCGGAGCATTATGCGCAAGTTCTGTCCGGTCTTTGGCTTCCAGTGAAGCTTTCAAATCCCCCGCGCTCCACCGGCCAGTGCCCACCGCCGCCAGACTGCCAACCATCGATCTCACTTGATGGTGCAGGAAAGACCGCGCTGCCGCTTCGACGATCACATGTTCGCCTTCGCGCCGGACATCCAAACGGCCGAGGCTCTTGATCGGGCTGTCCGACTGGCAATGCGCCGAACGGAACGTCGTGAAATCGTGCAACCCGACCAACAATTGCGCGGCATCGTGCATCGCGTTTGCATCAAGTTTCTGAATAACCTGCCACGCGCGGTTGCGTTCCACAGTCAGCGGCGCACGACGGTTGACGATGCGGTATTGATAGGCGCGGCCGATGCAGGAAAAGCGGGAATGCCAATCGTCGGGCACGATCCGGCAGTCGAGAATGGAGATCGGCGCAGGCCGCAGATGCGCGTTGAGTGCGCCTGCTAAACGAAACGGAGCAAGCCCGGTATCAAGGTCAAAATGTGCGCGCATCGCCAGCGCATGGACACCCGCATCGGTTCGGCCTGCGGCGTGGACTTGCGTTTCGACGCCCGACGTTTTTTTGATGGCCGTCTCGATCGCTTGCTGCACCGACGGGCCGTCGGGCTGCCGCTGCCAGCCGACAAACGGTGTGCCGTCATATTCGATGGTTAGCGCGAAACGGGTCATTTCAGGATAGTGCCTACTGGGATGGTTTTGCCGCGTAGGAAATCGGCGAGGGGCATAGCGGGCTTTCCGGCGCGTTGTATGACAAGCGGGCGGATCGCGCCGGTGGAGCAGGCGATAAGCAGCTTTTCGTCAAGGACAATACCAGGTTTCCCTGCCGCGTCCTTGTCGTTCGCTTCAAGAACCTTGTATCGCTCGCCCTCATATTCAAAAAATGCGCCGGGCATTGGATTGAAAGCCCGGACTTGGCGTTCGATGAATTCTGCTGATTTGGAGAAATCTATTCGGGCTTCGGCTTTGTCGATCTTTGTGGCGTAGGTGACGCCTTCGGCTGGTTGCGGAACAGGCGGATATGCGTTGAGGTCGCTCAGGACTTGCACCATCAAATGCGCACCAATAGCGGCGAGTTCTTCAGTAAGGTTGCCCGCAGTATCGATGGGAAATTTCGAGATCGGCGTAGAAAGCCATGTTCGCACTGGCCCGGTATCCAGCCCCGCCTCCATCTGCATAATGCAAACACCAGTCTCCGCATCGCCCGCCAAAATCGCCCGCTGCACAGGGGCCGCTCCGCGCCATCGTGGTAGCAGTGACCCGTGCACATTCAAACAGCCATGCGTTGGTGCATCCAAAATCGCTTGTGGCAGGATCAGGCCGTAAGCCGCAACCACCGCTATGTCGGCTTTCAACGCCGCAAACTCGGCCTGCGCCTCTGCATTTTTCAGCGACAAGGGCGTCCGCACCGTCAACCCC
>JANOTI010000017.1:0-4723 GCA_031416255.1 Sphingomonadales bacterium
GGCTAGCAGAGGCGGCATAAAGCGCAAGCGGGTAAAGAATTTTGGATACTATCGGGCGCACTTGCCACTAACGAAATCGACAATCCGCCAGACAGGGTTTCGGCTGAACAAATTTATATTGCGCCAGATCGGGTCAATAACGGAGTGCTAGCGCCGCAAATCCTTTGGTCGTGTTTCTCTTGAATTTCAGGCAAATTCGTCCATATTGGAATACAGCGGCTATATGGTCGCGCATTACAGGAGACTTTTGAAATGGCTGAATGGTCTGATCCGCGGGCGACGCAAAACCAAGCGGGCGTTACCATCAATGGCGAAACACTGGGCTCGGTCACTGTTGACCAGGGCCTGCGTTCGCACATGCTGAAAGTTTATAATTACATGGCGTCGGGCGTGCTGTTGACCGGCATTGTGGCGTTGCTGTTTGCCCAATCGGGTATGGCCGCGCAGGTGCTGAACACGCCGTTGCGCTGGGTGCTGATGTTCGCGCCTTTGGGCTTCATAATGGTGATGAGCTTTGGCATGAATAAACTATCGACCAGCGCGCTTCAGGCTTTGTTCTGGGCATTTGCTGCGGTGATGGGCTTGTCGATGTCGTCAATTTTCCTAGTGTTTTCGGGTGAATCGATTGCGCGCACATTCTTTGTGACGGCTGCGTCCTTTGCGGGGCTTAGCCTTTTTGGTTATACCACCAAAAAAGATCTGACCGCGATGGGTAGTTTCCTTATCATGGGTGTAGTCGGATTGCTTTTGGCTTCGGTTGTAAATATTTTCCTTGGCTCGAGCACGCTTCAACTGGTGGTTAGCTTCCTCGGCGTGCTGATTTTTGCAGGCCTAACAGCTTATGATACCCAACGTATCAAAAG
This sequence comes from Sphingomonadales bacterium, assembly GCA_031416255.1. Classification (GTDB taxonomy): domain Bacteria; phylum Pseudomonadota; class Alphaproteobacteria; order Sphingomonadales; family Sphingomonadaceae; genus Sphingorhabdus_B. The sequence continues at coordinate 864 of JANOTI010000017.1, forward strand.
CGAATATCTGCATTTTGCCGGACATGAATCGCTTGGTAAATTGGCGATCATGGGCGCGCTCAGCCTGTATCTGGACTTTGTGAATATGTTCCAGTTCCTGCTCAGCTTTATGGGCAGCCGCGAATGATCCAGCTTTCGTTAAGCTGAGATGCGATATTTAAAGGGTCTGGCGGGTAACCGCTGGGCCCTTTTTTGTTGTGTATTCGCCGATTGCGCACTTTATTTTTGAACCAGTATGTGTTGAAACACGACTGTCACCCAGTTGGGTCGAGGAGAAGGTTAGCATGCATCGTTTTGGTAGGAATCTGGCACTTGTTTTCGCAATCGGCGCGGTCGCTGCTTGCACGCCGAAACCGCCGCCGAAACCACTGCCCATACCTTTGCCGCCGCCGGTCGTTGTTTTGCCTCCGCCACCTCCGCTGCCTTCGATGCCCTTGCCGCCAGGCGGCGCTGCTGCGTCAACCAAATTGCCAGCCTATGGTCTTGACGGACTGCGCATTACACCCAATCGCGGCTTGTCGCGCGAGGAAGCTATCTGGAATTTCCGTTCGGCGATCAATGTCGCAGCGTTAAATTGTCAGGGGCCGGTTTGGGGTGTGATTGCCCAGAATTATAACAGCATGATAGTCTTGCATAAGGCTCGGCTATCGCAAACAAACACCGCGGTTGATAATGAATACCGCAAACGTTTCGCAGGGCAAAACGCGCTGCGTGTCCGCGATTCACGGACAACTGAACTGTACAACTATTTCGCTTTGCCGCCAATTCGCGAACAATATTGCAACGCTGCTTTGCTTAAATCACAAGAAGCTATTGCTGTGCCATCGACGGCCTTTCCTGAATACGCCATCGGTGCTTTGACCGATATCGATGGGATTTTCCTAAACTTTTATGATGCCTATGCGAAATATCAGATCGACATCGTCGATTGGAATTTGAAGTACGGACCAAGTGCCCCGATAATGTCAGCGCAGCAACCGGTGCCACTGCCAGCCCCCGCTGTTGGGCCGGTTACAGGATAACCGATCACGCCATCTGAATATAATCGCGCATCGCGTTGGCTTCTGCTTCTATGTGCTCGATCCGGTGTTTTACCAGATCGCCGATTGAGACAAATCCGATCAGGCGGTCGCCGTCTGCTACGGGCAAGTGGCGAATACGCCGCCGTGTCATCAACGACAGAGCCGAGAGTATGGGCGTGTCAGCCGTCACGCTGATCGCGGGTGATGTCATCACATCGCCAACGGCTTTGTCCATCATGGCTGGACCATGTGTTGCCAGACCGTAAATTACGTCGCGTTCCGAAAAAATGCCAACGATCCTCCCCCCTTCGACAACGGGCAAAGCACCGATGCGTTTTTCGGCAAGGCGGGCGGTAACATCGTGAACAGTTTCCGTCGGCGATGCGGTAAAAATGTCGGTACCGTGGTTCTGCATGATGGCTGCGATTGTCATAAGGGTATCTCCTTTGCTTGCTCCCAAGGGGCAATATAGCATAGGTGAGCGCGAGGTGAACATATGACTCGTGAATCCCCCCTTGATGACCCCCGCTATGCCGAATTTGCGTGGAGCCGCTATTGGCGGCTGATGCGCTGGATGTTTGTGTTCACGCTGTTTGTGACCGTTGCAGTGCTGACGACGTTTTGGTGGTTCAACGGCATGGTCTCAATACATTTTTTCATCGCAACGGCTGGAGCAATCGTCGCGTCGATGATGTTGATGGCGGCTCTCATGGGGCTGGTTTTTCTTTCCAGCGGCACAGGCCATGACGAATCCATCGAAGATCCCTTTCCGGAAGAAGACCAACTATGACCCAAGCGAACCCGTTGGAACCAGTCCTGCCCGACCGTCGCGATCCTATTTTGCGTGTTTCTCCGCGTCCGGCGGATATCAATTCCAACGGCCATATCTTTGGCGGTTGGGTGCTGGCGCAGATGGATATTGCAGGCGGCATCATCGCCAGCAAAATCTGCCAAGGCGCGTGCGCGACCGTGGCCATCGAAAAAATGGAATTCATCGCACCGATCCTGATGCGCGATATCGTCTCGGTTTACGGCTGGCTGGAACGGCGCGGGCGGACATCGATGGCAATCCGGCTGGAAGTTATCGCCACCCGCGACCGCGGCGACCAACAGGTGAAAGTGACTGAGGGGCTGTTTACGTTTGTGGCGCTGGATGAAGAGCATCGGCCAAAGGCGTTGCCGCCCGAATAATTTGACTCTCTTCCATGTTTCGATATTTATCAAAATATGGAATCAAAAGAAATGAACGTCGACTCAGAATCCGCCACTCGTGCGTTAGGTGCGCTGGCGCAAGAGCATCGCCTCGCCGCATTTCGTTTATTGGTACAGGCGGGTGATGACGGCATGGCCGCTGGAGCGATAGCGGAGCGTCTGGGCGTTCCAGCCTCATCAATGAGCTTTCATCTGGCGCAGCTTGGCCATGCAGGCTTAGTAACGCAGCGCCGCGAAAGCCGGTCAATCATCTACGCTGCCGATTATGCGGCGATGGGCGGGCTGATGGCCTATCTCACCGAAAATTGCTGTGCGGGTGTGGCTTGCATAGCCGATACAGAGTGCAGCGCGCCGGTCATCACGGAAAAACGGAGTGCCGCATGACGTTCAGCGTATTGGTTTTGTGCACTGGCAACAGTGCACGCTCAATTTTGGGCGAGGCAATCCTTGCCAAGCTGGGGGCAGGGCGGCTGGTTGCGTATAGCGCAGGCAGCAAGCCCAAAGGCATACCCCATCAAGGTGCGTTGCGGTGTTTGGCGGGCAAGGGGATCGACACCGCAGACTTCCGCTCAAAAAGCTGGGATGTATTTACGGGACCGGGCGCTCCACTAATAGATTTGGCGATTACGGTATGCGGCAATGCGGCGGGCGAGGTCTGTCCGGTCTTCACTGGCGCGCCGTTGAAAGCGCATTGGGGACTGCCCGATCCGGCCGATGTTACAGGCGATGATGCCGAGGTAGATGCGGCGTTTGAACAGACATGGGTGTGGCTGGAAATGCGGACGCGCGCTTTGCTTAATCTGCCGTTTGAGACGATGGATCGAAGCGAACTTAAGCTGCGGCTGGCAGAAATTGGCCAGATGGAAGGTGCAGCATGAACCGCGCGGTTATTGCCGAAGCATTGGGCAGCTTCTTCCTGTTCGCGACCGTCATCGGCTCTGGGATTATGGCCGAACAGCTTGCTGGCGGAAATGTAGCGGTCGCTTTGCTGGGCAACACCTTGGCGACTGGCGCGATGCTTTTTGTGCTCATTACAATGCTGGGACCGATTTCGAGCGCGCATTTTAATCCGGCGGTTAGTTTGGTGTTCCGGCTGCGGGGCGAACTTACGACAGTCACCGCTGTGGCCTATGTCAGCGCGCAACTAGTCGGCGGAATACTGGGTGTATGGGCCGCGCATCTGATGTTTGATCGGCCCATCCTGCAACTGTCGGATAAGGCGCGGACGGGGATGGGGCAATGGACGGGTGAGCTGATCGCCACTTTCGGGCTGGTGCTGACCATCCTTGGCACGTTGCGGTCTCGGCAGGAATGGGTTCCGGTTAGCGTCGCTTTGTATATCGTGGCGGCTTATTGGTTCACGTCATCGACCAGCTTTGCAAATCCGGCGATTACTGTCGCACGGAGTTTAAGCGATAGTTTTGCCGGGATTGCGCCGAACGACGTGGCGGGGTTTGTGGTCGCACAGCTTGTGGGGGCGTTGTTAGCGCTTGGCGTTTCAAGGGTTTTGTTCGCGGGTGAGGTGTGCTGAGCAAACCTTCATCCCCCATAATTCCGTTAGTGCTGCGCTCTGCAGCTCCTCAGCACAAACGGGAGAAACTAGAAAAGCGTGGAAAACTTTAGCCC
>JANOTI010000018.1:0-50454 GCA_031416255.1 Sphingomonadales bacterium
TTTTGCGCCGTGCTTGGCGATACCCTCCGCCTCATATTTGCCGCCGACCATGAAGCCGCTGATATTTTGCAGGAACAACAGAGGTATCCGCCGCTGGCAGGCGAGTTCGATGAAATGCGCGCCTTTGACCGCGCTTTCCGAAAACAGCACGCCGTTGTTGGCGAGGATCGCGACGGGCATCCCCCAGATATGCGCGAAACAGCAGACAAGCGTGCTGCCATAAAGCGCCTTGAATTCGTGAAACTCGCTTCCGTCGACGATGCGCGCGATGACTTCGTGGACGTCATAAGGTGCACGGACGTCGTCGGGGATGACGCCGTAGAGTTCTTCGGCGTCATATTTGGGCGGGCGCGGGTCTTTCAAGTCGATGTCGGGTTTATGGATTGGGCCAAGGTGCGAAATAATATCGCGCACGATGGTCAGTGCGTGTTCGTCATTTTCGGCAACATGATCGACGACGCCCGATTTGCGGCCATGCAGGTCGCCGCCGCCCAAATCCTCCGCGCTGATTTCCTCGCCCGTCGCGGCCTTTACCAATGGCGGGCCAGCGAGGAAGATCGTGCCTTGGTTGCGGACGATCACGCTCTCGTCGGACATCGCAGGCACATACGCTCCACCAGCCGTGCAACTGCCCATGACGCAGGCGATTTGCGGGATGCCCTTGGCGCTCATGTTCGCCTGATTGAAGAAAATGCGGCCAAAATGGTCACGGTCGGGAAAGACTTCGTCCTGATGCGGCAGGTTCGCGCCGCCGCTATCGACCAGATAGATGCACGGCAGGCGGTTGGCCTCGGCAATTTCTTGCGCGCGCAGATGCTTTTTGACGGTCATCGGGTAATAAGTGCCGCCCTTCACCGTCGCGTCGTTGCAGACGATCATGCACTGCCGCCCCGATACACGGCCAATGCCGGTGATGATCCCCGCGCCAGGGATTTCGCCGTCGTACAGGTCGTTTGCGGCCAATTGACCGATTTCGAGGAACGGCGAACCCGGATCAAGCAAGCGCTCCACCCGCTCCCTTGGCAGCAACTTACCCCGCGCGGTATGCCGCTCGCGCGACTTCTCGTTCCCGCCCAAGGCCGCCTCGGCCACCTTCGCCCATAACGCATCCTTCAACGCGACATTGTGCGCAAAGTTCAGGCGGAAATTCTCGCTTTCGCGATCAGCGGCGGTGGGCAAAACGGGTGCGGTCATATTTGGACTATAACGCGCAAACCGCTGTTGGGAATACGCAACTTTATTGCGCTATCAGGATTATCGCCGCGACGGTTATCCAGCGAATTTTGTGCGCAGATCGAGCATCGCGATAGCAGCCTTCGCCGCCTCGCCGCCTTTGTCTTTCTGTTTCGGGTCAGCGCGGACGAGCGCTTGCTCCTCATTCTCCACCGTCAAGATACCATTGCCTATTGCTAGCCCGTCCATGGTCAACGCCATAATCCCGCGCGCACTTTCCCCAGCGACGATTTCGAAATGATAGGTTTCGCCGCGAATGACGACGCCGATGGCGACATAGGCGTCGTACAGGTCGCTTTCCGATGCCAGAGCAATCGTGCCGGGAATTTCGAGCGCACCGGGAACGGTCACAACTTCGAATTCATGCCCAGCCGCTTTCAGCGCAGCCTTGGCCCCCTCCACAAGCATATCGTTCAAATGGTCGTAAAAACGCGCCTCAACTATCAGGAATTTTGCCATTATTCGCCTTTCGTACCCGGTATCGGGCGTTCGCCCACAATCGATAGGCCGTAACCTTCAAGCCCGACCAGAGTGTGGTGTGTGTTTGTCAGCAGGATCATATCGTGTACGCCCAATTCGGTTAGGATTTGTGCCCCGCCACCGTAATCGCGCAGTTCCTCCACCTCAGGCGCGCCTGCGCCTTTGCCTTCGGCGCGCAGCTGCATAAAGCGGGAGACCATGCCCTGCATAGGCTTGTTAATCACAACGATCACGCCGCAACCTTCGTCAGCAATCGCCTGCATCGAATTGGACAGCAACCCGGCGCGCTCATGCTCTTCGCCAAAGACATCGACGAACATCGACATCGTGTGCATGCGGACGAGCGTGGGCTGATCGGGATCAATCCGCCCTTTGACCAGCGCCATTGTTTCCTGCGCGGTGGCTTTGTTAAAGAAAGTCATCGCGGTCCATTCACCGCCCCATTTGCTGGTGAACTTCATCTCTGCGCGCTTTTCGACCAGATGGTCATGCTTGCGGCGATAAGCGATCAAATCGCGGATCGTACCCATCTTCAGATTGTGCATCCGGGCGAACGACACAAGGTCGTCCATCCGCGCCATCGTGCCATCGTCTTTCATAATCTCGCAGATCACACCCGATGGATTGAGCCCCGCAAGCCGCGATATATCGACCGCCGCCTCGGTATGCCCTGCCCGCACTAGGACACCGCCATCGCGCGCAGTCAGCGGGAATATATGGCCGGGAGAGACGATGTCGTCAGGGCCCTTCGACGCATCAACCGCGACCAAAATCGTCCGTGCCCGGTCAGCTGCGCTGATACCGGTGGTGACGCCCTCTTTTGCCTCAATCGAGACGGTAAATGCCGTTTGCATAGACTCGCGGTTGTCCTGCGCCATCGGGGCAAGGCCGAGCAGATCGCAGCGTTGTTTCGTCATCGTCAGGCAGATAAGACCGCGGCCATGCGTTGCCATAAAATTGATCGCATCGGGCGTTGCCATTTGCGCTGGGATAATCAGGTCGCCTTCATTCTCGCGGTCTTCATCATCGACAAGAATGTACATGCGGCCATTGCGCGCTTCTTCGATGATCTCTTCAATCGGTACCAACGCAGGGGTATCGTCATTGGCAAAGAGATAGCTTTCCAGCTTGCGCAGCGTCTCTGCCGTCGGGTTCCAGTCGGACTGGTCCAGATCGCGCAGCGTGTTAGCGTGAAGGCCAGCGGCGCGGGCGAGGCCGGAGCGGGAAAGACCGCCGTCATTGACGAGCGAGCGTAATTTAGCGATGAGCTGTGTGGACATACCCCTGCAATAATCACATCACAGTGTGAACGTCAATGCGGATTATCACATCGCAGTACAAATTTAACGAATGCTGCAAGCAAGCTTACAGACCTGCGGATGCTGCTTCCCCGCATTTTGCGGCACAAGCGATCATTACTATGCCGCAAGGAGCACTGCGTGATTTAATGGTAGCTGGATGGCAACGCCGTAATTGCACTTTTGCATTTGGCGCGTCGATAGTGCTTGACGGCTTTTGCTTTGCGAGTGATGAATTCGCTTGTAAAAACGTGCAATTTGGAGAGGCAATATGAAACCGAGCCGTATGGTATTATTCTTCGCCGCAACGGCAATGTCGGGCCATGTTGCGATGGCAGCTGACGATATCGCCATCATTCTGCCCGGCGCACCCGGCCAGCCGGGTCAGCAAATCAGCAGCAGCGATGCGACAAAGCTGGCCGATAGCCGCTATTCGCCCGCTGACGTCCAGTTCATGCAAGGCATGATCATGCACCACAAGCAGGCCGTGGATATGGCCGCATTGGTGAAAGACCGGACCAATCATCCCGCTGTCACCACCGCCGCAGCGCGCATTTCCGCCAGCCAGACAGACGAAATGAAGTTCATGCGCGATTGGCTGTCAGAACGCAGTGAGCCGCTGGAAATGGCGGGAATGGGGCATGCGCATCATGATATGAAGGGCATGGCTAGCCCTGATCAGATGGCAGCATTGGCGTCTGCAAGCGGAGTTGCGTTCGACGCCTTGTTCCTGTCGTTGATGGTTGCGCATCATGACGGGGCATTGAAAATGGTCGATGAACTCCTGAAATATTCTGGCACGGCCTATGATCCAGTGATGGCGCAATTTGTCGATGACGTAAAAAGCGAACAGAAAAACGAAATCGAGCGGATGAATGTCGAGCTTGCCGGCTTGTCGCCCGACCCGCGCGCCACATTAAAACCGGGATTTGCAGACGCCGGTGAAGCGATCAGCAACCTGCGCAAAGTTGCGTCGTTGCCCAAACCTGCTGGCTTTTTTGATCCAGCGAATCCCGCCGAATTGCAACCGTTAAAGCCAAAGAAGAAAGAGGATGCGCAGACGCCTCCAAAACCCGAGCTCAAAAATGAAACAGGCACCGAAGCCAAGCCGGAAAAGCCCGAATATACCGAACGCTTTCCACTGCTCAGCTTTGCCAATACTGACATCGCTTTTTCCGGCAATATTATGGTTGCAGGCAATTATCATGGTTGGAATGCTTACCGCCTTGGCGAAGACGGAAAGCCGCAATTGGTCAGCTCAGTCGTCTGCCCCGGAGGCCAGGGCGACGTCTCGATCAGCGGTAACCTGTTGATCATGAGTGTGCAGGATGCGCGCGCGCGAACCGACTGCGGGTTGCAAGGCGTGCAGGGCAAGGTCAGTAAAGAACGGTTTCGCGGTCTCCGCATTTTCGACATTAGCGATATTGCCCGTCCCGTTCAGGTCGGCCAAGTTCAAACCTGTCGCGGATCGCACACCCATTCGGTGGTGAAACAGACCAAGGATGCGCTGATTGTTTACAACAGCGGCACGTCACGCATACGGGATAAAGAGGAAATGCCGGTATGCGTCGGCGATGTGCCCGGCGATGACCGGACGGCGCTGTTCCGGATCGATGTTATCGAAGTTCCGCTAAACGATCCATCAAAAGCCCGGATAGTCGATAGCCCCGCCGTGTTTGCCGATCCCAAGTCCGGGCGGCTTGCGGGGTTGTGGCAGGGTGGCGATCATGGCGATGATACGCAAGAGACTAACCGCACCGATCATTGCCACGACATCACCGTTTTCCCGACCAAAAATATCGCTGCGGGGGCCTGTTCAGGCAATGGCGTAATTTTCGACATAAGCGATCCGCGCAAGCCAAAGCGGATTGATGAAGTCACTGACAAAGGCTTTGCCTATTGGCATTCGGCAACGTTTAGCAACGACGGCAGCAAAGTGCTGTTTACCGATGAATGGGGCGGAGGCGGCCGTCCGCGTTGCTTGGCCTCCGATCCCAAAAACTGGGGCGCAAACGCGATTTATGAAATCGTCGATAAGAAGTTGCAATTTCGCAGCCTTTACAAACTGCCCGCGCCTCAAAGCGACAAGGAAAATTGCGTTGCTCATAACGGATCGATCATCCCGGTGCCAGGCCGCGACATTTTTGTGCAGGCATGGTATCAGGGCGGAATATCGGTGATCGATTTCACCGACGCCAAAAACCCAAAAGAAATCGCCTATTTCGATCGCGGCCCAATTGACAAGGACCAGCTGGTTACAGGAGGCTACTGGTCAGCCTATTGGTATAAGGGACGCATCTACGCGACCGAAATTGTGCGCGGTATTGACGTGTTTGCGCTCAGCCCTAGCGAATTCCTGACAGCGGAAGAAATTGCCGCAGCAGAGGCTGCGGACCAAGGCAGCGTCTTCAACCCACAAACTCAATTCCCGGTCACCTGGACAAAGGGGAAAGTCATGAGGGCCACATCGGTAGGCAAGTAGGAGCCGGATGACCCGCCGAAATATCGTTGCGGCTGCTTCCGTCAGGATCTGACCGGGTTGGCGACGACAACGCCCATCCGACTCCCGCCGCGCGTATGGCTGTGTCCATGCAAAAATGCAAGCGTGCGAAAGGGAGCAGATTTCTTCCGCCGTTTTGCGCGGCTTACGTGGTTAATCTGCGCTAGCCAATAAACGCCATTATATGTTTACCGCACCGGATTACTGAAAAGTATTCATCAGGAGGTGGGTTAATGGCCATCAGTACCCAATATAAGTCGCCTATCAATTACGACGATGCAGCTCTCGAAGATCGAAGCTCGCCGCGCGTAACGCTAAAAATTCCGGCGACCTTAAGGCCGTCCGGTATCACTGGCTTTAGCGTAAAAGTTACCAACCTCTCCCTATCAGGATTCGCGTGCGAAGCGGCCACCGGCATTCCTGTGGGTGGACGATGCTGGCTGTCCTTGCCCGGCCTTTCGCCGTTGCAAGCCGAAGTTATCTGGAACAACGGAAACATGGTTGGGTGCGCATTTTCCAATTTGCTAAACCGGGCAATACTTGACACGATCCTTAATCGGTTTGGTGTTGTTGTGCCCAGTTTTTAATTCTTGGCTGCAAGCTCTGAATCGATAGCTTTCTGCACAGCTTTGTAAAATGCATCCCGGTCGAGCTTGGACTTCTCATCGGTTGCCCGCGGCCAGTTGCTATTTGACGCAATAACCAGTTTGCGCTTAGCATCAAAAAAGATGCCTTGGCCAAAAATGCCCTGTGCCGCGAATGTACCGTCATCAAACGTCCACCATTGATACCCGTATCCGGCTCCCGGCGCGCCAATATCGGCTTTCTTTGTGGTCGCCAAAGCGAACCAATCATCGGGCACAACCGATACGCCGCCTACCTTTCCACCAGTTTGCACAAACAGGCCAAAACGAGCCATATCCCGGACCGATGCCTGAACACAGCAGCCGCTGATTTCATGTCCGGTTGCACCAAGCAGCCAGCTAGCGTCTTGCTCCATCCCGAACGGTGCCCAGATTTTTTCAGACAGATACGCAGACAATGTTTTCTTGGAGGCTTTACTGACCAACACACCAATCAAATTGGTTTCGCCGGTTTTATACACCCATTTAGACCCTGCGGGCGCTTCGCGGGGCAGTTTGCGCATATAGCTGACGGTAACGTCGATGCCAGGTTCTGCTTTGTGAGCGTTAAACCGCGCTACGTCGCTATTTTTATCCTCATAATCTTCATTCCATTTGACGCCCGATGTCATCGTCAACAGCTGTTCGACAGTAACATCATCATAGGCCGACCCCTTCAAATCGGGAATATAGACGGTGACTTTGTCTTGCAGGCTTTTGATATAGCCATCTTTCACCGCCGCCCCAACCAATGTCGAAGTTAACGATTTAGCCACAGAAAAACTGGTCCATTTGCCGTTACCGTCAAAATCGAGACCGTATTTTTCAAGCCTGATCTTTCCGTCGTGAAGGATAACAAGACCTGCGGTGCGCTGCGCCTTCATATAAGCGTCAACATCCGTATCCAGCAGCAGCGGCGCGCCTTTGGGCAGCGGATAGACTTTGTCGCCCGCCTCAATGATGTTCGATTTAGCCAGCGCTGGAATACGATCAATCGCGCGGAAAGCGGCGTCGCGTTGCGGGATAGTCCAGAACAGCACGTCGCTATTGGTCGGCAAATTGGAGGCAAGGGTACGCATGTCTTTGTCCATGCTGAACCAGCTGATTCCCAATGCAGCAACAATCGCCAAGCCGATGCCCAAGATCCATTTTTTCACAGCGTTCCCCTCCCATTTTTCAACTCTTAACCAGCGTCACTTGTGCGACATTGATGCCGCCACCGCGAAAACCGCCCTCGCTGTACATCAGGTAGTAACGCCACAAAGCAATGAATTTCGCATCAAAGCCTGGCGACAGTCGGCCCTCTGCAACGGCCAAATCAAACCGGACACGCCAAAGGCGAAGTGTTTCGGCATAATCCGGTCCATAATCCTGTTGGTCACACCAGCTAAGCCCACGCGCCTCGGCCAGCGCACGGAAACGGCTTTCGGACAGCAACATCCCGCCGGGAAAAACATAGCGCTGAATAAAATCAGCACCACTGGCATAAGCCTCAAAAATATCATCCTCGATACGAATGTACTGTATCGCAGCGCGGCCACCGGGTTTTAGGTTGCGGGCAATGCAATCGAGATAGGACGGCCAATATTCCATGCCCACTGCTTCGACCATTTCGACGCTGGCGATCGCATCATATTGCCCCGAAACGTCCCGATAATCAGTCAGGGTGATCGCACAATTAGCAGCGCCCGCAAGCCTATTATCTGCAAAGGCCTTTTGTTCTGCCGATAAAGTTATGCCGTGATAGGCAATGTCCGCTTTATCGATAGCCTGTTGCGCCAAGCCGCCCCAGCCGCAGCCGATTTCAAGCATACTATCGCCGGGTTTCAAATTGAGCCGGCCTAGGATGCAATCATTTTTGCGGCGCTGCGCCATTTCCAGATCATCGTCGCCACAAAATACCGCGCTGGAATATGTCATCGTCGGATCGAGCCATGCCGCATAAAAATCATTGCCCAAATCATAATGGGCTGCGATGTTTTCACGCGCATTCGACCGGTTGTTGCGTCGCAGCCAATGTGCGACGCGCCCAATGAACTTCGCGACCCCAGATGCACGCCCGACAGCACCCAGCGTATTGCGGTTCCGTGTGAACAGATCGAACACTGGAACTGGATCAGGACTTTCCCAATCGCCATCGGCCCATGCCTCGTACCAACCGATCGAACCGCCACGCACCAATCGCGTTAGCGCGCGCCAATTGTTCAATTTGACGACAGCGGCTGGTCCAGGCGAACGTCCACCCATGATGGCAACGGTGCCATCCGGCAGATGCCCTTCGATTGTTCCCGCTTCTAGCCCTTCATTAACTCTTTTGATTATGGCCGAAAAAAAACGGTCTTCGGCGCCCGTCCGCAAGCGCGAAAAAAGGCCGCCTCTGGTCGCAGGCAAAGCTGGCTTATCAACCAAATGGCGGCCTCGATTCAATTCTGGAGCGTTCATGGCGCCAGCCTAGCGAAACGCGACTACTTCTTCAACGAATCACGGATCTCGGTCAACAAATCGACTTCGGTCGGACCTGCATCTGCGGCTTTGGCTTTCAACGTTTTGTTCACCCAACGCACAACCAAAAAGATCACAAATGCAAAAATCAGGAAATTGATAATGGCCGAAATAAAGGCACCATAGCCCAACATCGGGATCCCGGCGGCCTTAAGCACCGCATAATCGCCAGCCGCAGCTGCATCATTTAGTTTTTCGGGAATACTGCCCAGAAGAATGAACTTGTTGGTAAAATCGACGCCACCGAACACTGCCGAAACAATTGGCATAATCAAATCATCGGTCAACGATTTGGTAATCGTCGCAAATGCACCACCGATCATTACGCCAACGGCAAGGTCGAGCACATTTCCACCCGCAATAAAGGTCTTAAAGTCGTTTAATATAGAAAACTCTCCCGTTCCCATCATAGGCAGCTGGCTATGTGCCTGTTTTGTTACAAGGAGTCGAGTAGATCATTGCAATGGTCGATGTCCTGCCCTATTTGAGTAATACACATAATTTGGGGTAAGGAGATCACCCGATGCGTTCCAATCTTGCAAAGTTCCTGCTGGTTCCTGTGGCCGCTATTTCGGTTTCGGCATGCGGCATAAACAGCGTCCCGACAGCTGAAGAAAATGCCAAAGCAAAATGGGCCGATGTACAGGCCGCGTTCCAAGAACGGGCTAACCTGATTCCAAACCTGGCCAACATCGTCAAAGGTGCAGCGGCTCAGGAAAACAAAACGCTGACCGAGGTGATTGAAGCACGCGCCAAAGCAACTTCGACCAACGTCAGTGTCACCGGTGCAGACCTTAACGATACAACAAAGATGGCCGCATTCTCGGCTGCGCAAAACCAATTGTCGGGCAGCCTGTCGCGTTTGCTGGTGTCTGTTGAGCAATACCCACAACTAAAAAGCCAGGAAGGCTTTCTGAAGCTGCAAGACCAGTTGGAAGGCAGCGAGAACCGCGTGCGTATTACGATCCGCGATTACAACGAAGCGGTGCGTCAATATAACACTACGATCCGAACCTTCCCTGACATCATCGGTGCTAAAGTCATTCATGGCGCCAAGGAAATGGTTCCCTACAAAGCCGCAACCGAGGGCGCCGAAGTTGCACCAACGCTGGATATGACGCCTAAACAATAAACCCCTTTTACAGGGATAATCCTATGCGCAAGGCCACAGGCCTATTGTTGTTTTTCATGTTGGTTTTCGCCGGGAACACTGCTTATGCGCAGACTTTTCCGGCGCTGACTGGCCGCGTGGTTGATGAAGCCAATCTGCTTGACCCTGCACAGGAAGCAGCAATTACGGCAAAGCTCGAAGCACTGGAGACGCGCACAAATCGTCAATTTGTGGTCGCGACGCTGAACAGTTTGCAAGGCTATGATATCGCCGATTACGGTTATCAACTGGGCCGCCATTGGGCCATCGGTCAAGACGGCAAAGGCGAAACCGAAAAAGACAACGGAGCGATTTTAATTATCGCGCCAAACGAGCGCAAATTGCGGATTGAAGTGGGTTACGGCTTGGAACCCGTTCTAACGGACGGTTTTTCCTCATCCGTAATCCGCAACGACATCACGCCATTTTTCAAGGCTGGCGATTTCGCAGGCGGTATTAACGTCGGCGTCGATAAAATCATCACGCAGATCGAGCTGCCACCTGAGGAGGCTGCAAAGGTCGCGGCGGAAGCCGAAAAGTCACAAAAGAATTCCGGTGACGGTGGTGAAATCGGCGCAGTGCTTTTCTGGTTGTTCGTTTTCTTCTTTTTCATCCTGCCGATTATCACCTCTATCCGCCGCCAAGGTCGAAAATATCGCGGCAAGCGGCGTGATGATGATGATGATGACAATTGGGGTGGCCCTGTCATTATTTGGGGCGGCGGATCCGGCTGGGGCGGCGGGTCGTCCGGCTCTTCGTTTGGCGGGGGCGGTGGTTTCGGCGGCTTCGGCGGTGGTGGCGGCGGCTTCGGCGGCGGTGGCGCGTCGGGCGACTGGTAAGGAAAACGGTATGGCATTGCGCAAAATCAGCCATGTAAGCGAAGCCGACCACATGTTGGTCACTGCAGCCGTTGCCGCTGCGGAGCACCACACAAGCGGCGAGATCGTCACTATCGTCACCGACCTGTCCGACGATTACGGCGATATCGCATTGGCTTGGGCGACAATGATCGCGTTTCTCGCGCTGTCGGTGGTCGCATTCATGCCTGGTTCTTTTCTGGGATTGGTGGACCAATGGCTTGGTGGATGGGGCCATGTCTGGCTGCCAAGCGAATATCTGGCGTTAATTTTTCTGTTCATGAGTGCCAGCTGGCTGGGCACATGGCTGTTGATGAAATGGATGCCCCTGCGGCTATTTTTGACGCCCAAGCATATAAAGCAAAGCCGCGTTCGTGCGCGCGCTATTGATCTGTTCAAAGTTGGCATTGAAAGCAACACAGTCGGGCGGACCGGTGTTTTGCTCTATGTTTCCCTTCACGAACACCAGGCCGAAATCGTAGCAGATGAAGCAATTGTTGCGAAGGTTTCGATCGAAGTCTGGGGCGATGCGATGCTCGCACTGATCCGTAAAGTCCGCGCTGGGCTGCCGGGTGAAGGGATGGCAGACGCTGTCAAGCGCATGGGAATTGTCCTTGCGGAACATTTCCCCAAAGGCAGCGAGAACCCGAATGAATTGCCGGATCGGTTGATCGAAATCTAATGACCGGCTCCGAAACCGAAGAAATCCTATGGCAGGGCAAGTTCATAACAGCAAAGCGCCAAGGCAAATGGGAATATGTCAGCCGCGCGCGCGGGATCAAAGCGGCGGTTATCCTTGCGGTCGAAGACGGGCATGTGCTGCTGGTCGAACAATTCCGCGTGCCTTTGGACAAAATGTGCATCGAATTCCCCGCAGGCCTTATCGGTGATATAACCGAAGACGAAGATCCCTTGGAAGCGGCGGGCCGCGAGTTGGAAGAAGAAACCGGCTATCGCGCCGAAAGCCTCGAGTCGCTCGGCGAATATTATTCCTCACCCGGCATGGTCAGCGAAAGTTTCATGCTTGTCCGTGCCACTGCCTTGACCAAAGTCAGTGAAGGCGGTGGAGTGTTTGGCGAAAACATAATCCCTCACCGCGTCGCTTTGGAAAATCTGACGGACTTCATTGCCAAAAAACGCGCAGAAGGACGTGGTATTGATGTGCGGTTGCTAATGCTGCTTGGACCAACACTTATTTGAAATTGTCAGCGTATGTTTGCAATTTCAATACTTTCGGCGCGGCAGGCACAACCGAATAGCTAATATCATTTTTGTCTGCATAAGCCTTGGCAGCTTCTAACGTAGCAAACTTCAAATTCAGCTGACGCCGCGTATCCGATGATCCAGCCCAACCCATCAGCGGATCGGGGCGTTGCGAATCAGCTGGATTATATTCCAGCACCCAATTGCCAGCACTGTAACGGCCAGACTGCATGGCGTTTTTCGATTTTTCACTGATGCGTGCTTGAGTCATACCATGCCTTTCGCCGATTTGACTGTGACGGGCAAGTTCAAATTCCCTGCCGTTTTTTCGTTTTCAAACTCGCCACCGCCGCCGCTGGATCGTCTGGCCAATGATGCCTTGGATAGCGTCCACGCATGTCTTTAGCGACGTCAGCCCAGCTGCCTTTCCAAAATCCGGGCAGGTCACGTGTAGTTTGGATCGGGCGGCCTGCGGGCGAAGTTAGCGACAACACTAGCGGCACACGTTTTACTCCCACCGCCGGATGGTCCGCAACGCCAAATAAAGCCTGCACACGCAGCTCTACTGTAGGTCCAGCCTCGGCACTGTAATCGATCGCATGTGTTGTCCCTGCCGGTGATGTAAAATGCGAAGGCGCAAGCCGTTCGACGGTTTGCTGGCCATCCCAGCCGATCAAACCGAGCGTTGCATTGTGAAGCGAACCTGCGTCGATATCCAAAAAACGGCGTTTGCCAGACAGCAACGGCGCAAGCCAAAGGGTGAGAGTGTCCATAAGGTTGGGATCAGACAGGCCCGTTACACCAGCCCAACTGGCCCGTTCGCGCAAGCGCATGCTGACATCCGGCCAAGGCAGCTGATCGAGGCCATAAACGCGCACGCCTTCAAGCAATGCGGCTGCCACCGTCTCCGGATTGGGTTTAGCGTCCTGCCCTTTGGAAATCGTAACTGCACCAAGCCGTTTACCGCTTTCCGTTTTCACTCCTCCGCTGGCCGGATCAAATGTCGTGTGCGCGCCGCTGATGATTCGGTCGCTGTACAAAGCCTCGATTGTTGCAAAATCTATGGCGGCTGCGGATACTATCCGTGCGCTTTGCGCGGCACCTTGGATGTCGGCCACGGCAAGCCACTCTTCCTTGGCAAGCGGGTGAGCGGGATCAAGCCGGTATCCTCTGCCGCCTACACTCAGCCAATGTTCACCGGACGCATCGCGGCGTTTGGCAATGCGGTCAGGGAAAGCCAGCGCGATAGCGGCAGCCACACCCGCACGGCTGTTTTTGGCAACCGCAGGTGAAGCAAGTTTTTTCCAACGCAGCGCCAGCCCTCGCGCTGCTTCCGCCCGTTTACCCCGATCATTGCGCCAACGGTCGAGCCGCCTTTCGACATCCACATTGTTACCACCAAGGCCGCGTTCAGACAAAAGCACCGCAACATCCGCCGCAACAGCGATAAAGCCGCCACGTCCTGCCTCGATCATCATATGGGCAAGCCGCGGCGGCAGCGGCAGTTTGGCCACGGCGCGGCCATGATCGGTCGGGCGTCCGCTGTCGTCAATGGCACCAAGGTCGCGCAATCGCATACCGGCTTCATCCAGAGCAGGCTTAGGAGGAGGATCCAGCCAAAGCAAAGACGCGGGGTTGCTCACGCCCCACAGCGTGCAATCGAGCAACAAGGGGGACAGATCAGCCTCCAGGATTTCGGGTGGGTCGTAGCTTGGCAGACCTGCTGTCGCTGCTTCCTCCCACAGTCGATACGCTACACCCGCTCCTTGCCTTGCTGCACGGCCAGAACGCTGCGTAGCGGCCGCTTGGCTAACACGTTCCGTCACCAATCGTGTCGATCCCGCCGCACGATCATACCGGGCGCGACGGGCCAAGCCGCTATCAACGACGATGCGCACACCGTCGATGGTCAGGCTGGTTTCGGCAATAGACGTGGCGAGGATGACTTTGCGCCCCCGCCCCTTACGGATTGCTGCGCGCTGTTCTGAAGGATCAAGGCTGCCATGCAATCGGTGAAGTTCGGCAGCGACGCCCACCAAACGTTCTGCTGTGCGTTCAATCTCGGCTACACCGGGCAAGAAAGCGAGCACATCGCCTTTTTCGTCGATCAAGGCACGGCGGATGACAGCGGCCATTTCGTCCTCAATCCGCGCTTCGGCTTTGCGCCCAACATGATGCAGTTTCAGCGGCCAGCTGCGCCCTTCACTTTCAATCACAGGCGCATTCATCAGGTTTGCAAAGCGGCTGCCATCCAATGTCGCCGACATGGCAACCAGGCGCAGGTCCGGACGCAGTCCCCCTTGCGCATCAAGCGCCAATGCAAGGCCGAAATCGCTATCAAGGCTGCGTTCGTGAACTTCATCAAACAGCACCGCTGAAACACCGGACAGTTCCGGGTCCGCCTGTATGCGATTGCGAAAAATTCCCTCTGTTAGCACCAAAATCCGCGTTGCGGTCGACTGCTTGCTGTCAAGCCGGGTCGCATAGCCGATCGTCTTGCCGACGGCCTCCCCGGCCAGTTCGGCCATGCGCTCGGCTGCTGCCCGCGCCGCCAAACGACGGGGAGAGAGCAACAATATTTGCCCGGTGCACCAATCTTCGCGCAGCAGAGCTGGCGCTACCATCGTGGTTTTGCCCGCACCGGGTGGCGCAACCAGCACTGCATTGGATCCAACCCACAGCGCGGCTGTCAGTTCTGGCAGGATTGCTTCAACAGGAAGCGGCATCAATGGCGTACCACCGGGCTGCCAAGCTCGGCATTCAACGCGGCGGCTTCCCTCGCCCATTGCGTGACCACTGCCGGATCAAGCCCGGGATCAGCTTTCACAATGAAGTTGGCGAGCTCAAATTTGCCACTCGGTTTTATGCGCGGATCAAGATGGACCAACCGCTTGCCCAGAAAGAATGCGATGATGACACGGGTTTCCTCGGCACGCACAACGATGCAAGGACCGTTGGAAACAAACAGAAAATTGGTCCATTTGATCGTTTCGGAAAAATCACCACCGGCATGGAACGCTGCGCGC
Organism: Sphingomonadales bacterium; assembly: GCA_031416255.1. Lineage (GTDB taxonomy): Bacteria > Pseudomonadota > Alphaproteobacteria > Sphingomonadales > Sphingomonadaceae > Sphingorhabdus_B. The sequence continues at coordinate 14,873 of JANOTI010000018.1, forward strand.
AGCTTTTCAACATAGTCTCGCTGCCAGCCAGTCAGCGCCTCGACATAGGCGTCCGGGTTTTTCGCAGCTGAGCCTTTAATCATCCCCATCGCCGCTTCATGCGACGATCAATAGGCGCGTGCAACGGCAAACTCGACAGCCTCGACCAATGCGGCCTTTGCGGTGCTTTGAGGAAATGCGCCAAGCGCATCGATGGCACGCTGCCCGTAATGACGGGCCCGTTCCACAGTATCATCAATCGCGTTGTATTTGCGCAGCAACAGCGTGGCACGGTCCAGATCAGCATTGCTTGCCTTGTGCCCCAACATCGCGTCGCGCCAGAAACTGCGTTCTTCGCTGTCGCCCCGACTGTGCGCCAAAATGATCGGCAACGTCACTTTACCATCGCGAAAATCATCGCCGCGCGCTTTGCCCATAGTCGCGCCGTCAGATGCATAATCCATTGCATCATCAACCAGTTGAAAAGCGATGCCGAGATTGCGGCCATAGGAATCAAGCGCAATCTCGGTTGCCTCGTCCCGTTCTGCAACCACCGCAGCGATACGGCATGCAGCCGCAAACAATGCAGCGGTTTTGGCGCCAATAATATCAAGGTATTTTTCTTCGCCGGTGGCAATCTGCCGCTGGGCTGTCAATTGATTAACTTCGCCCTCGGCAATCACTGCGGACGCATGGCTCAAGATTTTCAGGACTTTTAACGATCCGTCCTCGACCATCAATTCAAACGAACGGCTGAACAGAAAATCACCGACTAAAACAGCGGCAGGATTTCCAAAAATTAGGTTCGCCGCCGTCTTACCGCGCCGCATCTCGCTGCCATCGACAACATCATCATGCAGTAATGTTGCAGTGTGGATGAATTCTACCGCAGCGGCCAGCTTATGATGCCGGTTACCGGGGTAATCGAGCAGCCGCGCTGATGCCAGCGTCAGCATTGGCCGCATGCGTTTCCCGCCGCCAGCAATCAAATGCCCGGCAAGTTCGGGAATCAGCGGAATTTCCGACTGCATCCGATCCAGTATAACCGCATTTACGCGGTTCATTTCAGGTGCAACGAGCGTCATGATTGGATCAAGCGACGGCGCAGCCTTGTTCGTTATGGAGTGTATAGTAGCGTTCATTTCTCGTCCGCTCTGACAAGCGGTCGCTGCCAAGGCAAGTGCAAAACAGGCAAAAGCGCTTGTCCACATGGGAAAGTGGCGGCAAGGGTGGCTAATGTCAGACGAAATGCTCTCTCGTTATCGCGATTCCATCGACAACATCGATGCCGCACTGGTTTTCATGCTTGCCGAACGGTTTAAGGTAACGCAGGCCGTGGGCGAATACAAAGCGACAGCGCAGTTGCCACCTGCTGACCCAGGACGCGAAGACCGGCAGATTGAACGATTGCGTCAATTGGCAAAGGACGCAAAACTCGATCCGGATTTTACCGAAAAATTCCTGCGGTTCATCATTGACGAAGTGATCCGGCATCACGAACAAATTCGTGCGGCCAACTGAGTGTTTATCTTAACTGAACGGTAACGCGCTCCGATTTATTTAGCCTGCATGATAATCGTACAAGGTTTTATGAAAGTCCTGCCAGAGGATTTCGCGCAGTATAAACGCCGGATCGTTCTGCACATGGCGCATGTGCAGATGCTTGATGGTTGCATCCAATATTGCCTGTCCGAAGACCCCGGTATCCCCGGCCTTATCTGGGTTGCGGAACGCTGGCGCGATAAAGCGGCGCAAGCGGCGCATCTCGCCGGTGATCATATGGGGCAGTTCAACCAGTTCATGAAGCACATGCCGATCAGCGCGGCACACATCGCCAATTACGAGATTGAAGGCGAAGGCCAGTGGCTCATGCGTGTGGGGTCGTCTTCGGTTAGCTGATTAGCCCGCGGTCTTTGGCAATCGCAACCGTACCAACAATCCGCCCATATCTTCGCTTTCATCCAACTCGACAGCACCGTTATAGATTTCGGCGACATCGCGGACGATGGCCATGCCAAGACCAGTACCAGGCTTACTGGTATCCAACCGGACACCGCGATCAAAAATGCGCGTGCGCTCTTCCTCTGGAATACCGCGACCGTCATCCTCGATCTGGATTTCAACCATATCGCCTTGTTCAACCACCGTCACAAAGACGCTGCCGCCGCCATATTTGGCTGCGTTTTCAACCAGATTGCCAAGCATTTCGTCCAGATCCTGACGTTCGACGCGGACAGCCAGGTCCTTTGCACCCGCCATATCCAGACGTACATGCGCGTACAGTCGGCCGACCGCACGCTCGACGGACTCAAGGCTTGGCCACACATCAGAACGGCTATGGCTATGGCCTCTACGTCCCACCGCACGCGCACGGGCAAGATGGTGGTCGACTTGGCGGCGCATTGTAGTCGCTTCGCGGATAACGGTATCGGCCAAGTCTGTGGCTTGTGCTGTCGCGCTGTTCATGATGACGGTCAGAGGTGTTTTAAGCGCGTGCGCCAGATTGCCCGCGTGCCGCCGCGCTTCCTCTGCCTGCATCTCGTTATGATCGATCAATGCATTCATTTCCTGCACCATCGGCATCACTTCATCGGGCAATGCCCCTTCGTTGATCCGGTCTTGCTTGCCACTGCGCATTAGGGCAATTTCGCGGCGAACATCGCGCAGTGGCCATAATCCGTACAGCGTCTGCAAAGCTGCCAGCGCAATCAATCCCAACGCTAGCAACGCAAAGCTGGTAATAAGCACTGTCCGAAGAACGCTGACCTGTGCGTTGAGCCCGTCAAGATTTTGCGCAACCAAAAACGTCCACTGCGTATCGGAATCAGGCAATGTTACTGTGCGCGTGACCACGCGGAGTGGTTCCTCTGGAAACTGGTTGCTATTGAAATAATGTGCTTTTTTATAAATTTTAGACGGCACTTGCAAACGGCGGTCCCATAAGGATCGCGAGGGCCAATCTTCATGGCCTTTACCGCTAATCTGATAGTAAATTCCGCTGTTGGTTTCCAAAAACCGTTGGTCGCCCAAAGGGCGATTAAGGCGCACATCGCCTATCGGATCAATCTCTGAAGATGCGACCATAGCGGTCAGCACATATTGCATCTGATCGTCAAAATTATCTGTAACGGCATCCGCCAACACGCGATCAAGTGCGATACCGCCACCAATCAGCAGAAGCGTGATCCAGCCCGCAGCAATCACAATCATCCGGCGGCTTAAAGAGCCTGTACCGCGTGCGGGCTTCTCCTTTGCCGCCGGAGTTGGGATTACGTCCGCGCCATCTGCCATAAGATTTAGCCGCGTGGCTCCTCAAGGCTGTAGCCAAGACCGCGAATTGTTGAGATTACTTCTTGGCCGAGTTTCTTGCGGATGCGGGTTACGAACACTTCGATAGTGTTCGAATCGCGGTCGAAATCCTGATCATAGATATGCTCAATCAGTTCGGTACGCGACACAACTTTGCCCTTGTGATGCATCAAATACGACAGCAATTTATATTCCTGCGCAGTCAATTTCACCGGCTCGCCAGCCAGTGTAACGCGGCCCGAACGGGTGTCGAGGCGCACATCGCCAGCGGTCAACTCGGACGATGCATTGCCCGATGCACGGCGGATAAGCGCGCGCAGACGAGCGATCAGTTCTTCGGTCTGGAACGGTTTAGCCAAATAATCATCGGCGCCTGCATCAAGCCCTGCAACCTTATCTGACCAGCTATCACGCGCGGTCAGCACCAGCACCGGGAATTTCTTCCCCTCGCGACGCCAGCGATCAAGAATCGTCAGACCGTCAATCGTCGGCAGCCCAAGATCAAGAACGACGGCATCGTAATTTTCGGTTGAGCCCATGAAATGGCCGTCTTCGCCATCGTTGGACAGGTCAACAGCATAGCCTGCACCTTCCAAAGTCGTTTTCAGCTGTTGCCCCAGCGTGGGTTCGTCTTCAACGATTAGGATGCGCATTTTTGCCCCTTTTACCTTTGGCTAATTGTCTTATGGTTGCGCGATAACAGATAAGCTACGCGACAGCAAAAGGCTTAAACACCCTGTATCAGGGATTAACGCTGCCGGATGATCGAACCCGAACGCGCGTCAACATCGACAAAGATCACCCGGCCATCATCCACAAATTTCAGTCGATAGATTTTGCTATCCTGATCATATTCGGGGCCCAAATATTCCATACCCCTCATCCGCGGCAGGATGATGCCTTCAATCTGCCGCAGCGAGAGCACTTTGCCGTCATTCATTTGCTTTCGCGCGCTTTGTTGATCGGCTTTAGGCGAAAGGGCAAAAGCAGGCGAGGCGCTGGTCGCAAGGACAGCGGCTGCGACGAAAAGGGCGAGACGGTTTTTCATAGTCTCACCCTTTAATGCCGCAGCGTTGAATGGAAACTGAATGCCATCGCAAGGATTTGGAAAGCATGTTTCGCGAAGTCTTATCGCGTCATTTCAAACGTAATGGCAAGGGTTACGCTGGTGCCGATCTCGCCACCTTGAATGGGCGTTGAGGCCGCTGAGTCTGCGGCCTCCGCAACAGCCATTTTTTCATAGGCCATCGGCTGCTCAATTCGCTGCTGCTTAATAGATTCCGCAACCCGCAACACACGAACATCGGAATATCCGGCCTTTTGCGCATGATACCGAGCTTGCTTCATCGCCGTCGCCCAAGCCTTATCACGCGACTGAGCCTCAGCCGCACTGTCATCATCCAGCGTGAAATTCGGTCCCGAAAATTCGGTGGCGCCATTGGAAGCCAGTGTGTCCAGCACATCGCCCAATCGCTGAAAATCCCGAAGTTTGGCAGTGACAACATTGGATACGATATAGCCCTTCAGCCGCTGTTTTCCGGTCGGCAGATACTCAATATCACGATAAAGGTTGATCGTGCTGGTCTGGATATCTTTGTCGGCGATCCCAGCGGCTTTGAGCTGTGCAACGACCAATGTCATTTTTTCGGCGTTTTTGGTGATGGCATCACGCGCTTTCGGGGTAGTGGTCTGAACACCGGTGGTAAAGGTCGCAGCATCGGGTGCGGATTGGACCGTGGCGGTTACTGTCAAATCGACGATGGGCCTTGCGGGATCGACTTTCACTTCACTGGTACTCACCGTTAACATTTCTCCACGCTGCGCAAATGCCACTTGCGGCAAAGCCAGTAACAACGCTGCACCGCATAGCATCTTGGATATCGTTTTCATCATTCCGTCTCCTGAAAAGCTATTCAAATCGCCGTATTTCGGGCGAATTCTATGTAAATATCGCGCAACTTGCGCGTCACTGGCCCCGCTTTGCCACTGCCAATCTGAATGCCGTCTATACGGGTGACCGGCATGACAAAGGCCGATGCAGCTGTGTTCATTGCCTCCGCCGCGTTCTTAGCCTCATCCACGGTGAAAACGCGCACTTCGATGGTAATCCCATCACGCGCCGCCAGTTCTTTCAGCGCGACTTGCGTGATTCCGTGCAGCGCCTGATCGTCCAGCGGATGCGTGACCAGCACGCCCTCTGCCGTCACGATATGGGTGTTTTGCGACGTTCCCTCAGTCACAAAACCATCGCGAACCAGCCACGCGTCATCTGCGCCAAGGGCCTTTGCCTCCATCTTCATCAATGATGCATAGAGCAATTGCGTCGTCTTGATATGCGCCATGCCCCAGCGTTTGTCGGGCAACGTCACCACCGAAATGCCATCCTCAGCCTCTGGCCGGTCCACCAATGCCATTTCTTGCGTAAACGCACAGATCGTCGGAACAGTATCGGCGGGCGGAGCCGCGAAATTGCGGTCACCGGGGTTGCCGCGTGTGACCTGCATATAAACGACGCCTTCATTGACCGCATTGCGCGAAACCAATTCGCGGCAGAAAGTCAGTACGTCGTCACGGGCTGGAACCTGCAGCATTTTCAGCCCCGCCATCGACCGCGCGAGCCGATCCACATGCCGATCAAAATCCGCCAGCTTTCCTTCAAGAACAGAGACGACTTCATACACCGAGTCCGAAAACAGAAACCCCCGGTCAAAGATCGAGATTTGAGCTTCGTTTTCGGGGAGATATTCGCCGTTGAGATAAATCGTTCGCATCAAATCCATTTGCGCGATGGCTTGCGCAAGGTCAACCTTCCCCCTATCCGCCGCGCATCATGTCATCACCCCCCATTCTCGCGTACGAAAACCTATCCCTGCAACAAGGCGCAGGTTGGCTGTTTCAGGACATCAACCTGTTCATCGGTCCGCGCGACCGGCTGGCATTGATTGGTCGCAATGGCGCGGGCAAAACGACGTTGCTGCGACTGATCGGGGCACAGATCGAGGCTGATAAAGGCACGCGGACTGTCTCGCCCGGTGCCAATATCGTGATGCTGGAACAGGACCCCGATTTTGGCGCGTTTGAACGGTTGATTGATTTCACACTGCACGAACCCAAAGCTCCACCGGAATATGCGGTGCGCGCGATTGCGGACCAGTTGGGCATAGACCTTGACCGCGAAGCCGCCACCGCATCGGGCGGAGAACGCCGCCGCGCCGCGATTTGCCGCGCATTGGCCAGCGAGCCTGATCTGTTGCTGCTCGACGAGCCGACCAACCACCTCGACCTAGCGGCGATAGAATGGCTTGAGGAATGGCTGACGCGGTACAAAGGCGCGTTTCTGGTGATTAGCCATGACCGTACGTTTTTGACCCGCCTTACACGGCAGACGTTCTGGCTCGATCGCGGCAGCCTGCGCCGCAGCGAAATCGGCTTTGGCGGTTATGAAGCATGGACCGAGCAAGTTTTTGCCGAAGACGCGCGCAACGCCAGCCGCATGGATGCCAAACTAAAGATTGAGGAACATTGGAAAGAACGCGGTGTCACTGCACGGCGCAAACGCAACATGGGCCGCCTGACGAAATTGTACGAACTGCGGGCAGCCCGTGCAGCATTGGAAGGGCCGCAAGGAACAGCGAAACTCGCCGCCGCGACCGACGACAGCAAAACCAAAACGGTTATCAACGCCGATGGGGTTTCCAAAAGTTTTGGCGACCGTGCGATCATCAAGGATTTCACGCTGCGCATCCAACGCGGCGACCGGATTGGTATTGTCGGCGCAAACGGCACTGGCAAAACGACGTTGATACGCATGCTAACCGGCGAGATGCAGCCCGATGTTGGCAAAGTGACGTTGTCGCCAACGCTAACAGGCATTGTCATCGACCAACAACGCAAGTTGATGTCGCCTGAAAAGCGCGTCCGTGATGTGCTCGCCGATGGTGGCGACTGGATCATGGTGCGTGGACACAAAAAACATATTCAGGGGTATTTGAAGGAATTCCTGTTCGACCCCAGTTTGGTTGAGGCGCGCATCGGGACACTCTCGGGTGGCGAACGATCACGCCTGTTGCTGGCCCGCGAATTTGCGCGTGAGGCAAATTTGCTGGTGCTTGATGAACCGACCAACGATTTGGACCTCGAGACACTCGATCTGTTGCAGGAAGTCATTAGCGATTACGAGGGCACTGTTCTGATCGTCAGCCATGACCGCGATTTTCTGGACCGCACGGTCAATCTGACGCTTGGGCTCGATGGCTCGGGAACCGTTGACATCATCGTAGGCGGCTATGCCGATTGGGAAGAAAAGCGCGACAAGCGGAGTAAGTCTGCGCCGAAAGCCGTTAAGGCGAGTGCCCCCACAGCGGCTCCGCAGAAATCGGTGAAGCTGACCTACAAGGACCAGCGCGATTATGACGGGCTGCCGAAACGTATCGAAGAAATCGATACCGAAATTGCCAAAGCCGAAAAGGAATTGGCCGATGCGAACCTCTACACCCGCAATTTTGCGCGCTTCACCGAGCTGACTGCCCAGACAGAGGCGTTGCGCGCTGAAAAGGACGCGGCTGAAGAACGCTGGCTAGAGTTGGCGGAGACGGTCGAGGCGTTTGCTGGCTAAAAGCGACAGAGTTCTATTAAACCGTTAGCCCGAGCCTGTCGAAGGGGGTCCCTAAGGAGAGCGCTGGGCTGTGGGACGTGCTTCGACAGGCTCAGCACTAACGGTATTTATTAGAACCCAGCTTATTCAGCTTACGCACCAGGCAACCGGTAATAATCAGCCAAGCGGTCCAGCGCGATCCGCAGCACGAGCTTACCCGAACGTGCGGGCCAGCCCATCGATTTCTCCGCCACCGGCATAGCCTCGCCCGCGCAGATTACGCGCCACGCGATGTCGGACAGATCGCGCCCTAACGCCGCAACACCGCCATCGAAACGCTGCTTTGCATTCAACATCCGGTCGGTCGGATTGCCATGCGATGGCGCACTTCGTTTACCACGCGCCATCGCCATATGCTCCCAAGACATCGTTACACGCGGTGCCAGCCCACCCTGTTCAAAATCACTGCGCAGTTTTTCACCAGCCAAAAACTGGCGGTCGGTCAAATGACCATATGTGTGAAGCCAGGCTAAAGGAGACTCAGCCAAGTTTACCGTTACGGTTCGTTTGGGGCGTTTCGAATGGCTGCGACCGAACTCAGGATCGGGTAAAGCACGCTCTACCAATGGCCTTGGATCTTGAAACACTGGGGCGGTCGATTTTTTGCGCATACTATCTCCTTTAGACGAATCATCACAAACGACTTGCCAATGACGTGCGTTTGTAGGACAGTAAAAAACCTATTTGGTTGGAGAAAGACATGCTCAGCCGCGTTCGCGAAGTGCGCAAAGCCAAACGCCTCACCCTGTTCGACGTTGCCGAACGCTGTGATCCGCCGACAACAGCCCAAACCATCGGACGTCTGGAAACAGGCATGCGTACATTGTCACTAGGCTGGTTGAACCGCATTGCCGGTGCACTTGGGGTTGATGCCAGCGAACTGGTTCAATTGCCCGATCAGCAAGAGCTACCCGTAGCAGCGTATCTTGGCGTCGATGGGGCACAAGCTCCTGCAAAGGCCGATCTGCTGCTTGCACCGCGCCTTCTAGGCAAAATGCTGGGCTTACGCGTTACTGACAGCATTGGCGATTACCGGCGCGGGGATGAGCTTTGGTTAGAGCAGCTATCGCCTGAACATTTTGGCGAAGCGCTGAATTGCGATGTTCTGGTGCCCCGTCCAGCAGGGCGCTTTCTCTTTGGTCGGCTGCTAGGGCGCGAAGATGGCAAGTTGCATCTGCTGCCACTGGCGGCGGGGGCAAGACAACAAGTCGTGGCTGATCCTGTGTGGATCGGGCGCGCCGTCAAGCTTGTCCGCTCGCTCTAATGCGGGTTCTGTCACTCTCAACCCTCCACCCTTCATCCGCCGCGCCGAATTTTGGGCGCTTCGTGCAATTGTCGCTGGATGCCGCTGACTCAACGGGTGAGGCTGACATTGTTCGCATGTGCCCGAACGGCTTGCCGCCTTGGCCATTGGGCCATATCCACCCACGCTATCGCGGCGCGGCCGCGTTGCCGTTGCAGGACAGAGCCGTCCATCGGCCGCATTTCACGCTGATCCCTGGCCTTAATGCGAACAGGAACGCTCGTTCCATTGCTAAGGCTGTAATCCCATTGGCGCGCGCATTGCATGCCGAACAAGCGTTCGATCTGGTTGATGCCCAGTTTTTCTGGCCCGATGGCCCTGCAGCGAAGCAGATCGCCGACGAACTTGGGCTGCCCTATTCGATCAAAGCACGCGGGTCAGACATTCACTATTGGACTACGCGTGGCGGATGCCGCGAACAAATTGTCGATGCGGCGCACGGTGCCGCTGGTTTGCTCGCCGTGTCCGAAGCCATCAAGTGCGACATTGCGGCGCTTGGCGTCGATCCGGCAAAAATATTGGTGCACCGAACTGGCATTGACCGTTCGCTCTTTCAGGTCGCGACCGAACCAAGAGCGGACCTTCGCCAGCGGATTGACTTACCAACCGATGGCAATTTGATCGTCACAGTCGGCGCTCTCATCCCGCGCAAAGGGCAGTTGTTTGCCATTGAGGCCTTGGTTCAAATTCCCGATGCGCGTCTAGCCATCATCGGCGACGGACCCGATCTAGCTATGTTACGGCAATTAGCTCAGGATCAGGGGGTTTCGGATCGAGTGCATTTCCTTGGTTCGTTGCCGCATAGCGAAATTGCCCGCCACGTACAGGCCGCTGACGTCTGTGTACTGCCATCGGAAAACGAAGGCATTGCCAATGCCTGGATCGAGGCTCTGGCGTGCGGCACGCCGTTGGTCATTACCGATGCTGGCGGCGCGCGCGAAGTTATTACAGGGGACGCAGGCGGACGGATCGTTGAGCGCAAGGCAGGCGCTATAGCCAAAGCTGTGCGCGACCTGCTGCGAACACCGCCCGAACGCACCGATGTAGCATCCGTCGTTGCGGACTATAGCTGGGAACGAAATGGCAAAGCGTTGGTCGCCTTTTGGCGGTCAATAGCCTCTGCCTAGTGGCTTTCCGATTACCCTATACAAGCATCAAAACCGTTCGTGCTGAGTAGCTGCAGAGGCCGAAAGGCCGAGGTGGCGTATCGAAGTACTGATGGTGCAGAAACCCTTCGATTCGGCACTTCGCTTCGCTCAGTACCTACTCAGGGCAAAAGGGTTTAATTACTTCAACCCTAATAGAACGCTTCCTAAACCACACCTTCGCTGTTGTTGTTCAACTTGCTCAGTTTAACTGTTTCCGCAGGAACAAAGCTGTCCTGCGTGACTTTCAGCCAGATCAAAATCGGTGCCGCTTGATAGATTGACGAGTAGCTGCCGACGAAAATACCAAATGCCATCGCAACGCTAAATCCAAAGATTACATCCGGACCAAAGAACACCAACACCACCAAAGGCGTCAGGATTGTTAAGCTGGTCATGACTGTACGCGACAGTGTTTCGTTGACCGAAAGATCAAGCAAAGCTGTGATATCCATCTTGCGGTACTTTTTCAGGTTTTCGCGAATCCGGTCATAAATAATGATGTTATCATTCAGCGAATAGCCAATGATCGTCAGCAAGGCTGCGATGGTATTGAGGTCAAACTCCATCTGCGTTAGCGAAAATAGCCCTAATGTGATCACCACATCGTGGACCAACGCCCAGATCGCACCCACCCCGAATTGCCATTCAAACCGGAACCATATGTAAAGCCCAATGCCGATTGATGCGGCGACAAGTGCCATGATACCGTCGGAAAACAGCTCGCTGGATACTTTGCCCGATACCGAATCCACCCCATCAATGCGGACAGTCGGATGCTTGACTTTAAGCGTGGCGACAATCTTATCGGCCATTGCATTGGCCAGTTCGGGTTTTTTATCCGCGCCATCGGGCAGCTTCATCCGGATCGAAACCTGATTTTCCGCACCGAAACGCTGAATAGTCGGATCGCCATACCCAAGCGAACCAATGGTGTTGCGCAGCTCCTCCACCGGAGCGATTTTTTCGCCAACAAAGGTTGTACGGATCATTTGGCCACCGATAAAATCGACGCCGTAGTTCAACCCTTTGGTGAACAGCAACGCCATCGACGCCACCATCAGCAGGATCGAAACGCTAAACGCGATGTTCCGCCATTTGAGGAAACCGATATTGGTATCGTCGGGCACGAGTTTCAGGAGTTTCATAGTCCAGAGCCTCAAATATGGATTTCTTGGGGACGGTTGCGCTTCAACCAAATAGCAACCCACATGCGGGTCAGCGTGACTGCAGTGAACACCGACGTGACAATACCGATCATCAGAACGACGGCGAAGCCTCGGATCGGTCCAGAACCGATGAAGAACAGCAAGGTCGCCGCAATAACGTTGGTAATGTTCGCATCGAAAATCGCACGGCTGGCTTCGGAATAGCCATGTTCGACCGCCAGCGCAACACGGCGCCCTCGCCGTCGTTCCTCGCGTATGCGTTCGTTAATAATGACGTTAGCGTCCACCGCAGCGCCGATAGTCAAAACAAAACCAGCAATACCCGGCAGTGTCAGAGTCAAATTGGCTATCGCCATCACGGCAAGGATCATCACAACGTTTGTGATCAGCGCAAAACACGAATAAACTCCAAACCGCCCATAAGCGAGCAGCATCCATACAAGCACGCCAGTCGTCCCGATCATTGCCGCAATCATCCCGCGGCGGATTGAGTCTGCGCCAAGATCAGGCCCGACCGAGCGTTCCTCAACCACTTTAAGATCAACAGGCAAAGCGCCGGAGTTTAGTGCGATCGCCAACTGGTTGGCGCTATCTACCGTAAAACTACCCGAAATTTGCGATGTGCCGCCAAGAATGGCCTCGTTGATCTGCGGAGCCGAGATTACCTTTCCGTCCAGTATGATCGCGAACAGTTTGCCAGTGTTCTGCTGCGTCATCCGCGCAAATTTTTGCCCGCCTTCGCTGTTGAATTGAATAATAACGACAGGCTCGTTCGTTTGCTGGTCATAGCTTTGCTGAGCGCCTGTCAATTGGTCGCCCTTAATGCCCCCAAGACGCCGGACAGCGATAAAGGGAATGCCGCTGGGATTGCTTGGATACGGCAAAGCCTGACTGCCAACGCGCGCTTTGCCTTTCAGCGTATCGTCTGGATTTGCAGCTTCATCAACCAGCTTAAACTCCAGCTTAGCCGTTTCGCCGATGAGCTTCTTAAGCGCTTCGGGATCTTCAAGTCCCGGAACCTGCACGACTATACGGTCCGCACCCTGACGAATAATTGTCGGCTCCAGCGTGCCAAGCGCGTTGATCCGGCGGTCGATGACGTCTTTGGCTGAATCCATAGCGCGGTTCAGTGAATCTGTGCGTCCGGTTCCTGCCGGGTTGAGGGTAATGCGGTTCCCGTCGGTGATCTCGATATTCCAGTCACGTCCACCCTGATTGTTGGCGACAACCGGTTCAAGCGCTTTACGGGCCGCATCGATTTTGTTCGCTTCGGTGACAAGAAAGCTCAGCTTTCCGTCTGTGCGTGTAACGGTGTCGATGTCAATTTTGGGCTCTGCGCGGCGCATTGCCGTGCGAACGCTGTCTTCTAGCGATTCCAGCCGGTCACGCTCCAATTGTGCACGATCCGCTTCTAGCAAGATGTGGCTACCGCCAGCAAGGTCCAGACCGAGATTGATCGTTGGTGTCGCTAACCAGGACGGCGCAAGGTCGAGCGTCGTTTTGGGGAGGAAACTGGGGATAGAAAGCAGGATGGAGAACGCAATTAAAGCGTGCAACATCCAGATACGCCAGCGAGGAAAATCGAGCATGATAGTACCAGACTTAAATATTTTGCGCGGCTGCGCGGATCAATCGTTGGCAGGTTTGGTATTACGGCTTTTAACATCTGACAACATTGATTTCAAAGCCTTAACGCGAACGTTAGGCGCAATCTCAACCTCAATATAGTCATCTGCGACCTTTATTACTTTGCCCATCAGTCCGCCACCCGTGACGACTTCATCATTTTTCTGAACCGCGTTCAATTTTGCTTCATGCTCTTTCGCACGCTTTTGCTGCGGACGGATCAGCAGGAAATAAAACACGACAAAGATCAACAGCAATGGAACGATTTGCATAAAAAAACCTGCAGCGCCTGCACCACCGGTGCTGCCTGTAGCAGCCGAGAAAACCAGCATAGAAGTCATTATCGTTCGTCCCCATATTATCGTGTTGGCCCATATAACGGCTGGGCGCGCCTATTCCAAGGGCGGGCCGTTATCATGACGCCAGAATGCGCGCAACGGATAACGGGTTTGCACCTTGCTTTTAACAAATGCTGTCCATATAGGCCCGAGCATATTGATGCGGTTTCGCAGCACTGGAAATTTCCAGTGTGAAATCGCCTCACGGTCGGGACGTAGCGCAGCCTGGTAGCGCATCACACTGGGGGTGTGGGGGTCGGAGGTTCGAATCCTCTCGTCCCGACCAATTTTATTCATTCACAGCATCGCAGAATATATTGCTTTTGCGCGGGATCGGTTCTCACTGCTGGTTTGTCCCATCGATATTTCGGCTAGCCCGGACAAAACTGTTTCTATACAGCTTTGTGCATTCACCAATATCGGGATGGACAATGCTTCAAAGCATCAAAGGCAGGATTGGGCAGTACCCCGTGTGGAGTGCGCTGATTATCCTGATCGCAGCAATTGCGATCTATAGCATCATCACCCCGACACCCCGCGAGTATGAATATGTCAGTGAAGCCGCGTCGCGTGGTGAGGTAACGCGCAGTGTTTCTGCAAGCGGCAAAGTACGCGCGTTAAATACCATTAAAGTCGGTGCCGAAGTTTCCGGCCAGATCACCAAAGTGTATGTGGATTTTAACACACGGGTAACCGCTGGGCAGATATTGGCAGAAATCGACCCCACCAGAGTTCGCGCACGGGTTGAACAGTCCGAAGCACAAGTCGCTTTGACGAAAGCAAATTTGCAACAGGCTACCGCTAACGTAAACCGCTCACGCGCCGATCTTGAAATTCAAGAGCGCGATTTTGCTCGGCAAAAGGCGTTGGCTGATCGAGGTTTTGTTTCAAAAGCGGGACTCGATGCTGCGCAGAGCAAACTCAATTCCGCTCGCAATGCTGTGCAGGTGGCGTTGGCTCAGTCGCAAAGCGGGAACGCACAAATCCGCCAAGGCATAGCAGAGCTATCCTCGGCAAAGCTGGACCTTAGCCGCACTCTGATTGTAGCCCCTGCAAGCGGCGTGGTGATAAACAAGCTGGTTGAACCCGGAACAACCGTTGCTGCGTCATTCCAAACGCCAAACCTGTTCGAAATCGCGTCTGATACTACAAAGATGCAGGTCGAGGCATCGGTTGACGAAGCCGATATCGGCCAAATTCGCGAGGCGCAAAACGTTAATTTTACGGTTGATAGCTATCCCGATTATGTCTTCAAAGCCAAAGTCCGGCAGGTGCGGCAAGCGCCAGTCGAGACCCAGAATGTTGGCAGCTATCTGGTGATAATCGATGTCGATAAACTGGACGGCAAGCTACTGCCGGGTATGACTGCCAATGTTGAAATTATTACTGGCACCAAATCGAACATTTTGCGCGTTCCTACAAACGCGCTCCGCTTTCGCCCCCGTGCAGAGGATCGGGAGAAAGTCGTAAAGGGCAAAACGCCCGGTAGCCCTGCCAAAAAAGAAGATCCCCGCCCGGTTTTGTATCTCGCAACAAAGGACGCCTATAAACCCGTCAAAAAACCCGTCAAAATCGGACTAGAAGGAGATGAATATACCGAAATCCTTTCCGGAATAAAATCCGGCGATAAAGTTTTGGTTCGTGCGAAATCGTTGAAACCCAAATTGACGCCCAATTCCGATGCGGAAGACGATGACGCCACCGCTTCTTAGCACCAACGCGCTGGTTAAAGATTATGTGATCGGCGGCGAAACTGTGCACGCGGTAAACAACGTCTCGCTGTCAATTGCGCGCGGCGAATTTGTCGCTATCATGGGCGCAAGCGGTTCGGGCAAATCGACTTTCATGAATATGATCGGGTGTCTGGATGTGCCAACATCGGGCACATTGCTGCTCGATGGTACCGATACCAAACTGCTGAGCAGCGATGAGCTGGCAGAAATTCGCAACCGCAAAATCGGATTTGTGTTTCAGCAGTTCAATCTTCTGGCGCGAACCAGTGCGCTGGATAATGTCGCGGTGCCGTTAATCTATGCAGGCCTTGGCTATGCTGAACGGCGCGAGCGATCGAAAGCAAAGCTGGAGGCACTGGGGCTTGGCGACCGGCTGGAAAATACACCGGCCAAGCTATCGGGTGGCCAGCAGCAACGCGTTGCCATCGCGCGTGCGCTTGTGACCGATCCTTTGATGTTGCTCGCCGACGAGCCAACGGGAGCGCTCGATACACAAACTTCACTCGATATAATGAGCATTTTTCAGCGGTTGAACGACGACGGGATCACGGTGGTTGTGGTCACCCATGAACCGGATATCGCCGAATATGCCGCACGCAGGATTATTTTCCGCGACGGCAAAGTCATAGAGGACGAGGCAGTGAAATCGCGCCGACGGGCCGCCACTGCATGACGCGGTTTTTGAACCCCATCGCCGATTGGGGCGTCAACGTTGCGATTGCTATGACCGCACTGCGCACCAATTTGATGCGGTCGATTTTGACGACGCTTGGCGTAATGATTGGTGTTTTTTCTGTGATCCTTGCGGTGGCGGTTGGAAATGGTGCGCAGGTATCGGTGACGCAACAAATCGCTACGCTTGGTTCAAACATGGCGATTGTTGTTCCCGAACCCGACAACGGCGACGGCCCACCCCGCCCACGTGAGCGAGGAAGATTGACCGAGCGCGATGCCAAAGCGATTGAACGGCAAGTTCCTGGCGTCAACGCCGTCGCACCACAAATCCGCAACAGCGTGCAAGTGGCAACAGCGGGACGAAATGTAACAACCTTGGCCGTTGGGGCAACGCCTGCTTATGGCATAGTTTCCAACATCACCGCATCTGATGGCCGGTTTTTGACCGATAGCGATGTCGGCTCTGCGGCCCGGGTCGCTGTCATTGGCGAAACTGTTGCACGCAGAATTTTCCAAGACGCAAATCCTGTGGGACAGACGATCCGGATCAATCGCGTGCCGTTTGCTGTCATTGGAATATTGGAGAGCAAAGGCAGCAATCTGGGCAGTGACAACGATGACCAAATTATTGTTCCAATCTCGACATTGCGCCAGCGGCTTTCAACCAGCGCCGCACAGGGGCCCGACGATATCCAGCTGATGTTTGTAGGCTTTGATGACGAAGAGGCTTTGATTGCTGGACAAAAGGAAATCAAAACCCTGTTACGAGCGCGTTACCGCGTTGCAAAAGGCAGCGTAAATCCGTTCACAGTCCGGACCACAACCGAGATTGCCGAGGCGACAGGTCAAGTCACGCAGATTTTTCAGGCGGTTCTGGTCGCCATTGCGTCAATCTCGTTATTGGTCGGAGGCATCGGAATCATGAACATCATGCTCGTCAGCGTGACCGAGCGCACCCGCGAAATCGGGCTGCGTATGGCTTTGGGGGCCAAAAGGCGCGATATCCGCAACCAGTTCCTAGTTGAGGCTGCTGTTTTGTGCGTCATCGGCGGCGCAATGGGCCTGGCTCTTGCGGTACTAGCGGCCATAACCTTTCAGCGCATAGCGAATTTCCCTGCGCCGATTGGATGGGACACAGCGGCGATGTCTGTTGCTT
Source organism: Sphingomonadales bacterium (assembly GCA_031416255.1). GTDB lineage: Bacteria > Pseudomonadota > Alphaproteobacteria > Sphingomonadales > Sphingomonadaceae > Sphingorhabdus_B. The sequence continues at coordinate 31,960 of JANOTI010000018.1, forward strand.
TCTCCGCAGTCATTGGCTTGGTCTTTGGCGGCTATCCAGCGATCAGAGCCTCGCGGTTATCGCCGATAGAGGCGCTGCGTAGCGAGTGATTTTGAGATGGTGATTCACTATCGACTATACCGTTAGTGCTGAGCTTGTCGAAGCACGCCCCAAGGCATAGCGCCACCCTGATGGACGCCCTTCGACAGGCTCAGGGCTAACGGTTTTATTAAAAACTTTGACCTTTAACCAGCAATCCGCGCCCGTACTGCCTCAGCCTGCGCCATAATGTTTCGCACCAATTCGGCGCAGGTCGGGATGTCGTGGATCAACGCTTGGCTCTGCCCGCTGGTCCAGATGCCACCATCGGTATCGCCATCGCGCAGCACATTGTCACGGCCGCGCTTGCCCGCCATCAACTCGCGGACTTCTTCGAATGTTTTTGTTGGGTCGCGTTGAATCGCGGCCACTTCTTCAGAGACTGCGTTGCGCGCGACGCGGGCAGTATTGCGCAAGCTGCGACCAACCAGCACAGTATCCAGCTCATCGCTATCGACAATCTTCTGCTTCACATTCTGGTGAATTTTGGCCTCAACGGTCGCACAAAAACGCGTCCCCATGTTGACCCCGGAAGCCCCCAGAGCGAGCGCCGCGACAAGGCTACGCCCATCCGCCATCCCGCCGCTGGCGATGATCGGAACACCAGGCAAGGCATCGACGGTCGCAGGCAACAGCACGACCAAGCCGACATCGTCTTCGCCCGGATGCCCTGCACATTCAAAGCCATCAATGCTGATAATATCGACACCCTTTTTGACCGCCGACACCGAATGGCGGACGCTGGTGCATTTGTGGATAACGGTAACGCCATTGTCCTTAAAACGCGGCAGATGATCTGTCGGTGCGCGGCCTGCGGTTTCAACTATCTTGATTCCCGATGCGATAATCGCTTCGCGGTAGTCGTCATAGGGGATCGGGTTGATCGACGGCAGCAATGTCAGGTTCACGCCAAAGGGCTTGTCGGTTAGTCCGCGTGTCTTTTCAATCTCGTCAAACAGCGCTTGGCCGCTATCAAACATGTGTGCGGTAATAAAACCCAGCGCGCCCGCATTGGCGACCGCCGCGACCAATTCGCCATAGCCGACGCCGGTCATTCCGCCCATCAGGATCGGGGTTTCAACACCGAACATTTCGGTGATGCTAGTTTTGAACATATTTCTCTCCTGATCGTAATCGCGGCATCACCGCCCCGTTGGCAAATCCTTGAAAGGCAAATCCTTGTCAACGCGGATATCGCCGGGCATTCCCAATACCCTCTCGGCGATAATGTTGCGCAAGATTTCGTCTGTGCCGCCGGCGATCCGCATTCCGGGCGCACCCATCACCATATCCTGAAACGCACCGCCGGCTGCAGCGTATTTCGGATCGGTGATGATCCCGAACTGGTCTTGCAATTCCAGCATCTCGTTCGCCATATCCTGCGCGCTGGCTGCTTGAATCAGCTTTGATACCGATGCCTCTGGCCCCGGTGTTTGGCCGCGCGATAATGCCGTCAACGAACGCAATCCGGTAAAGCGAAGCCCCTCGCCGCGCACATACCAATCGGCCAGTTTTTCGCGAAATGCGCGATCCGTAGACAAAGGCGCGCCGTCCTCATCGGTCATTTTTTGCGCCAGTTTCAGCGCACTTAGTGCCCCACCACCCGGTGCTCCGCGCCCGCCGCCAACCGAGGCACGTTCGTTCATCAGTGTGACGATGGAGACTTTCCAGCCATCGTTCAATGCGCCCAGCCGCTGGCTGTCCTTCACGCGGACATCGGTGAGGAACACCTCGTTAAAACCGCGTGCGCCGGACATTTGATGGATCGATTTGCACTGGATACCCGCCGACTTCATGTCGATCCAGAACATCGTCAGCCCTTTATGCTTCACCGCATCGGGATCGGTGCGGACAAGCAGTATGCCGTAATCGGAATAATGCGCGCCGCTGGTCCAGATTTTCTGGCCGTTGATGACCCATTCGTCGCCATCTTTGATCGCCTTTGTGCGGATCGCGGCAACATCGGAGCCGCCAGCGGGTTCGGAGAACAGCTGACACCACAGGTCTTCACCGCGCACGGCGGGGCCGATGAAGCGAGCTTTGGTTTCCTCATCCGCAGTTGCCATCACCGTCGGGATGCACATACCAAGGCCAATCGCGAACGGCCCGCCGAGATTAACGCCAAGCCGCGATTCTTCTTGCCCAAAAATCACGCTTTCAATTGTGGAGCCGCCACCGCCGCCCCATTCTTTGGGCCAGCGAATTTGTGCGTAGCCAGAGGCGGCTTTCTTCGCCTGCCATGCTTTGCACGCGATCAACAGCTCGGGATCTTCATCGCCGAGCGAGACGCCTTTGATGCCGCGCGGTGCGTTTTCCTCAAGCCATGCGCGCACTTTGACGCGGTATTCGGCTTCTGATGGGGTGTCGTTGAAGTCCATGGACTTGTCTCCTTAGGCAGCGTTGCTGCGTTCCAACATTGTAACCAAACGGTGTTTCCAGCTGCGCGGGCTGCCTGCAACGACGGAAAGCTGGCGGCTGCGGCGGTAATGCAGGTGGCAATCGACCTCCCACGTATAGCCCATGCCGCCATGCACCTGGACGTTTTCTTTCGAACCAAACCAATAAGCATCCGATGCCGAAATCCGCGCGCCAGCCGCCGCAATCGGCAATTCGGGCGCATCGCTGTTCAGCGCCCATGCGCCGTAATAGGCATTGCCGCGTGCCAATACATTCTTGGCATACATGTCCGCCAGCCGATGCTTTATCGCCTGATAGCCGCCGATTTGGCGACCAAAGGCAAAGCGTTCGAGCGCATAAGCGCGCGCCATTTCAAGGCACATGTCGGAACCGCCGAGCTGTTCGAATGCTATTAGCACAGCGGCGCGGTCGTTGATCGCTTCGTAGAGCGCCAAGCCATCGCCGATTGCGCCGAGGCGCGAGGCGGGGGCGTCTTTGAACGCGATACGCGCCGCGTCACGAGATCGGTCGAGCGTTTCCATCGTTTCGCGAGACACGCCTTCGCCGTTAAGGTCGACAAGGAACAAAGTTGGCTTTCCGCCTTCATTGGCCAGTACAATCGCGTGGTCGGCTATGCTGCCATCGGTGACTGGGATTTTAACACCGGTCAGTTTACCACCCGATACTTCAGCCGACAATTTCGATGCCGAAACAGGGCCCGTGCCTTCCGAGCTGGCGATCGTTCCGATCAATTCACCCGAAACGATCTTCGGCAAATATTCGGCCTTTTGCACAGCATCCCCTGCCCGCAACAAAGCCTCGGCAAAGAAATAGACCGTTGATGCAAACGGGATAGGTGCAACGGCGCGGCCCAGCTCCTCGGCAATGCAGCACAGTTCCAGATAGCCAAGGCCGAGGCCGCCATGTTCTTCAGGTATCGCAGCACCCAGCCAGCCCTGTTCGGCGACTTGCGCCCATAATGTCCGGTCCACGCCAGGGCTGTCGTCTTCCATCAGCTTGCGTACAGTGTCGGGCGGACACTTCGCAGCGAGGAATTTCCGCGCCTCGTCCTTCAGCGCCAGTTGGTCGTCGGAAAAATCAAAATTCACGCGCGCACTCTCCTCAGCAACTGTTTGTATGTGCACCTTCATACGCCATTCACGCTATCGGGCAACGCAAATTTAATCGTGTGATTAAAGTTTATTGTTACTAGCCAACTTCTTCCCCATACTTTTTTTGGATTTTTCTCTGTCCTACAAATAACCACATTGGTTATTATGATTCGTATGAAAGCCAAAGGGCGCGAAGGGACAGTTTATGGACAAGGCAAATATCAACGACCTGATTGAAGAACTGATCGAACGCGAAGGCGGCTATGTGAACCATGCTGCAGATCGCGGCGGCCCGACCAACTGGGGTATCACCGAAGCAGTTGCGCGGCGTCAGGGCTATGTCGGCGCTATGCACGCAATGCCAAAAAGCGATGCCGCGGCGATTTACAAACGGCTGTATTGGTTATCCCCGCGCTTTGATGCGGTTGCGGAACGCGCGCCAAGGCTTGCCGCAGAAATGTTTGATACCGGCGTCAACATGGGGACCGGCACAGCAGTAGGCTTTCTGCAACGCGCGCTGAATGCTCTCAACCGCAACGGCTCTGATTACACCGACATTTCGGTCGATCGCGCCATCGGTTCTGCCACAATCGCCGCGCTCGACGCGTTTCTAAATAAGCGCGGCTCTGGCGCAGAGGCCGTTCTGTTGAAAGCCGCCGAAGCACTGCAAGGCGCACATTATTTGAAAATCGCTGAAGCGCGCCCTTCACAAGAAGCCTTTGTCTATGGCTGGCTCGCCAACCGGATTGGCTAATTCAGCACCATTTAAGGTGAGGCTTTAGTGGGACCTTCCAAATATTACGGAGAAAAAACATGCCCTTAATCGAAACTCTGATCGGCCCACTTGCGGCCCTAATCGACAAGCTTATCCCCGATCCTAAAGCCCGCGATGCGGCCAAGCTGGAGCTTATCAAGCTGCAAGGCGGCCAAGACCTAGAGACCCTGCAAACGCAACTGTCCGCGATCCTTGCCGAGGCACAGGCACCAGATCCATGGACCAGCCGCGCACGGCCTTCATTCCTTTATGTGATGTATATTATCATTCTTTGGTCGTTGCCGATGGGCCTGATAGCCGCGTTCCGCCCACAAGCTGCTACCGATATTGCAACGGGAATGAATGCCTATCTGTCTGGCCTGCCAGAGCCGCTTTATGCATTATTCGGTACCGGATATCTTGGCTATACAGCGGCACGGCAGTGGGGAAAGGTTAAGGGCGTGGAGAGATAAAGCTCCAATCCCCAACGCTGCATCAAAAAAGCTACTGGCCATTCCCGGAAAACGACCAATTCTGGATCGCATCCCATGGCCCTTCGCGATAGTAATACGCAGAAAGACCAGTGATGGTAAACGAACGAGGACGGAAGTCTGCTGATAGCTTCGCGTATAGAGCCTTCGCCACCACAGACTCAACTTTGTTCTGAACGGTGATGTGCAGACGAGGCCGCGCCTGATCCTGCGGGGTCAGCAATCCCGTTAGTCCCTCCGCCAGCGCATCGCGCATCATCAGCAAATCGGGGCATTCCACGCGGTATGCTACGCCGCGTGCCAGCAACATCACGTCGCTTAGCATCGCCGTCGGTGGCGCAAACTCACGCGCAATTGCCGCCAGCCGCTTCTTTATCTCTGGCAAATGCAGCGGCGGCAAATGCTGGAACAAAGTGATATGCGCCTTCACCACATTGCGCTCCGCCGGGTAATGCGCGGCACGCAGGCTATCCGCCCAGATCTGGTCGGCCTTTCCCATCGTTGCAGTGATGATGATCGGTGCGTTCTTGCTCATCCAGTTGGTTTAGCGGACGCGTAACATCCCCTCAACCCAGCCAAAGCCCCTTGCAAGCCTGACTTTGCCTGATAGCATCACGAAGAATTTAGGGAGATAATGATGCGCTATTTGTTGCCCGTGTTGCTCGCAACCACCAGCCCGGCGATTGCCAACACACAGCCGAACCTTGACGCCAAGCCAGCGAGCGCCGCAACAATAGACGCGCAAAAGGCCAACGCGGCATCTCTCCCCGCCGAGGATGGCCGCGACGCTGCCTTTGCCGACCAAGGCTTTATCACCACCCGCGCCGACCCGATCATCAAAACCAGCAACGGCAAACCCGTTTGGAATTTGGAAGCCTATGGCTGGATGGACGGAGAAGCGCCTGCCACTGTAAACTCCAGCCTTTGGCGGCACATGAAGCTGTTGCGCAAACACGGGCTGTACAAAGTGTCCGACGGCGTTTGGCAAGTCCGCGGCTTTGATGTGTCGAACATGACCGTTGTTCAGGGCCAGGCCGGCTGGATCTTGATCGACCCGTTGACCACCAAAGAGGCTGCCGCCGCTGCGTTGGAATTGGTCAATCAGCAACTGGGTGCGCGGCCTGTAACCGGCGTCATCTATAGCCACAGCCATGCTGACCATTATGGCGGCGTGCGCGGAGTAATTGAAGACGCAGACGCCCGATCGGGTAAAGTCGCAGTGGTTGCGCCCGAACATTTCATTGAAGAAGCATCGTCCGAAAACGTCCTGGCTGGCCCTGCAATGAGCAGGCGAGCAAACTATCAGTTCGGCGTATCACTAAAACCCGGCCCCCAAGGGCAGATGGGCAGCGGGATCGGCAAAGGCATTTCCGGCGGAGCGATCACATTAATCACGCCGAATGACTATATTCTGAAAACCGGCGATACGCGGATAATCGATGGCGTCACGCTAGAGTTTCAAATGGTACCGGAAACTGAGGCACCGTCAGAAATGAATGTTTATCTGCCTGCCGCCCGGACGTTCCTTGCCGCCGAAATCGCGACCTGTTCGTTGCACAATATCCTGACGCCGCGCGGTGCAAAGGTTCGGGACGCATTGGCGTGGTCGGAGTTTCTGGGTCAAGCGATTACCCTTTACGCAAGTCGCAGCGATGCGATTGTTTCGAGCCACTGCTGGCCGCGTTTCGGCAACGCCGAGGTTAAAGGCTGGCTAACGGGGCATCGCGACAACTATCGCTATCTGCACGACCAGACGCTCCGGATGATGAATCAGGGTATGACGCCAGTCGAAATCGCCGAGGTTATCAAAGCGCCACCCGCGATCGCCGATCAATGGTATAACAAAGGATATTACGGCACGTACAGCCACAATTCCAAGGCTGTGTATCAACGCTATCTGGGCTGGTATGATGCGGTCCCGGCAAATCTGAATCCGCATCCCCCTGTGGAGCGGGCGAAGCGATTTGTTGCGGATATGGGCGGTGCAAACAAGGTTTTGGCAGCGGCGAAAAAAGCGATGAAGGCTGGCGATTATCGTTGGTCATCCGATCTGCTCAATCAGCTTGTCTTTGCAGACCCAAAGAACGCAAATGGTCGCGCGCTGCTTGCCGACAGCTACGAACAGCAGGGCTATCAGGCGGAATCCGCTATCTGGCGCAACCAATTTCTTTTGGCTGCCGAAGACTTGCGCAAAGGCGCACAGCCCGGTCCGACGGCTCAAAGCCCCGATATGATAGCAGCGATTCCAACAGGTCTGCTGCTCAATTCGGTCGCAACCCGCCTGAACCCGGTGGCGATTGGCGACAAAGCCTTGGCGATCAACTTTGCGATCACTGATCGTAAGGAAAGCGCCAAGATCAGCGTTGGCAACGCGGTGATGATTAGCGAGATGGACGCCGCGCATATCAACCCAGCGGCGACCATTACTGGCCCGCGTCAGCTATTCCTCGCGATGCTGTTTCTGAAAATGCCGTTGGCGCAGTTGGAGGCAGCGGGATTGAAGATTGAGGGGGACAAGGCAGCGATAGAGGCGTTGCAGGCGGCGCTCGATGCCATGCCAGCACCATTCAACATCGCTGAACCTTGAATACTGCAATTACAACGAGCCACCCCTAAACCCGTTTGTGCTGAGTAGCTGCAGAGGCTGCAAGCCGAAGTAGCGTATCGAACTACCCGATGCGCACTCAACCCCTTCGATATGGCACTTCGCTTCGCTCTGCACCTACTCAGGGCAAACGGTGGGGTGAGGATTGATCGATTTGGTCAAACTCAAGCAAATCGTCGGACAGCCGCCACATGCTCTTCCTGATCAGTTTGCGGCAGGAACGATCCGGTGAAGCTGTTTTCGGCCAGCTGAACCAGCTGCTCGCGACTAAGGTCCAGCGCATCAGCAATAGCCCTAAAGTTTGCGTTCACATAGCCGCCGAAATAAGCAGGATCATCGGAGTTCACCGTCGCGCGGATGCCCAGATCGAGCATGCGCTTTACAGGGCTGTCCGCGATGTCGTGAATGACACACAGCTTTAGGTTGGACAGTGGACACACCGTCAGCGTCTGTCCGTCCGCAACAATCCGCTCTACGAGTTTCTCATCTTCCAAAGCGCGGTTGCCATGGTCGATGCGGTCGATGTTCAACACATCGAGTGCCTGCCAGACATAATCCGGCGGCCCCTCTTCGCCTGCGTGTGCGACGAGTTTTAAGCCCTTGGCTTTCGCCGCGGCAAAAACGCGCGCGAATTTCGATGGTGGATGGCCGACTTCGGACGAGTCCAAGCCAACGCCGGTGATCCGATCAAGCCACGGCTCTGCTTCGCGCAATGTGGTGAACGCGGCATCCTCGTCCAGATGGCGCAGGAAGCACATAATGAGGCAGTAGCTAATCCCGAACTGGTCCTGCCCCGCGTCCAGCGCACGCAAGATGCCGCCGATGGCGGTGTCAAACAACACGCCGCGTTCAGTGTGCCCTTGCGGGTCGAAGAAGATTTCGACGTGGCGAACAGTGTCCGCGTGTGCGCGTGAGAGATAAGCGAAGGTCAGGTCGAAAAAGTCCTGCTCAGTTAGCAGCACGCCCATGCCTTGGTAATAAATATCCAAGAAATCTTGCAGGTTCGAAAAATCATAAGCGGCGCGGACTTCTTCGACGCTGGCAAAGGGGATTGCCACATTATTACGCTTGGCCAAAGCGAACAGCATTTCAGGCTCCAGCGAGCCTTCGATGTGGAGATGCAACTCCGCCTTTGGCAGCACATCGATCAAAGCGTTGCGCGCTGCATTATCCATCGTCATTCTTTCCCTTGCAGGATGATGTCAGCACCGGATTTGTTGGCGCGGATTTCGTCTTCGGTCAGGCCATTAATCTCGTGCGGAAAGACCAGCCAGTCATCGGTTTGGTGCACATAAAAGTCAGGCGCAAGGTCCGTCACATTACGCGCCGGCTTAAAATACACCGTCGCGATTTTGACCGTGCGCGGCATATTGTGGCGGCAGCGAGCCTTTAGTTCTTGCAAGAATGCGCGGATCGAACGGCCCGAATCAAACACATCATCAATGACCAGCAAAGCATCGTAGGGGTTCAGAGTGTCTATGAGGTAACCCAAAGCATAGACGCGCACTTCGGGTTCTTGTTGGTCGATGCCGGTATAGGACGATGTGCGGATCGCAATATGATCGCAGTCTATGCCGCGATATTCGAGCAGTTCCTGCACCGCGATACCAATCGGCGCACCGCCGCGCCAGATTCCAACGATGTGCGTTGGCCGAAAGTCGGATTCAGCAACCAGATTGGCGAGACGGAATGAATCTTCGAGCAGCCGATCTGCTGTCAGATAGACTTTCGCGGTGCTCACATATCCCCGCGTTCACGGCGCAGCGTATACCATTTTTCGACATTGGCATTATGCTCTTTCAACGTGTTGGCGAACACATGCCCGCCTTTTCCATCGGCTACGAAAAATAGCGCATCGGTTTTTGCAGGATTCAAAACAGCTTCGATGGCGGCACGCGATGGATTGGCAATCGGTCCCTTTGGCAAGCCAACCATTGCGTAAGTATTGTAATCATTGACCGAGGAAATTTCGGACTGACGGATACGGCGACCAAGCGGTTTGCCCTTGGTTATCGGGTAGATTATCGTCGGGTCCGCTTGCAGCATCATGCCTTTGGTGACGCGGTTCGAATAGACCCCAGCGACAGTCCGAAGCTCGGACTTCAGCGATGTTTCCTTTTCGACAATCGAGGCAAGAATGATGGCCTCAGCTTGCGTTTTTACAACGCTATCGGCGCTTTTCTTTGGCCACAACTTCGCCATCGCTTGCGTCATTGCCGCCTGCATTCGCAGCACAACCGCCGCACGGCTCTCACCTTTGTCAAAGGCGTAGCTGTCGGGAAGGATGGAACCTTCGGCTGGAACAGGGATCGTCCCCTTCAACATGTCATTCGCCATCAACCGGTCGAATATCATAATTGACGGCATGCCTTCTGGTACCGTCACCATCCGCTGAACGGTTTTTCCACCGGTCAGGATTGACAGAATATCGGCATTGGAAGCCGCAGCGGGAATCAAAAACTCACCCGCCTTAATTGTACTCGTTGCACCAAAAATCCGCGCACGGTTGACGAAAGCATCGGCGGATTTGATGATGCCGCCTTTTTGCAATTGTTTCGCGACCAATCGGATACCCGAGCCAGATTTGACCACGACAGTCACTTCACGCGCCGATGGCCCCGACGCATGCCAGCCATAAACGAAGTTCCCGCCCACCAACGCAATTAACAGCGCCGGAACAAGCAGCAGCCATTTCAGCACGCGCGACATCGCGTCAGATCGCCTTCATAATCAGGCTGGCGTTGGTTCCGCCAAAGCCGAAACTGTTGTTCAGCACAGCCTTCACCACCCGTTTTTTGGCAACCAACGGCACCAGATCAACGCCCTCGGTCCCCTCATCAGGATTTTCCAGATTGAGCGTTGGCGGCACGATTTGATCGCGCAGCGCTAGAATGCAGAAAATGGCTTCGACAGCGCCTGCACCACCCAACAAATGCCCAATCGCCGATTTTGTCGAGCTCATCGACACTGTGCTGATCGCATCACCGAACAAGCGCTTTACCGCCGCCAGTTCAATCGTGTCGGCCATCGTCGATGTGCCATGGGCATTGATGTAGTCGATGTCGGCAGGTGTCATGCCTGCCTTTTTCAGCGCCATCTGCATAGAACGGAACGCGCCGTCGCCTTCGGGATGCGGGGCCGTTACGTGATTGGCATCGCCCGACAAACCATAACCGACAACCTCGGCATAGATTTTCGCGCCGCGTGCTTTGGCATGTTCATATTCCTCCAGCACAACAACGCCGGCGCCTTCGCCCATGACAAAGCCGTCGCGGTCTTTGTCATACGGGCGGCTGGCGCGTTCCGGTTCGTCATTAAACGCGGTGCAAAGGGCGCGGGCTTGTGCGAACCCTGCAATGCCGAGCGGACAGATCGTCGCCTCTGCGCCGCCTGCGAGCATGACATCAGCATCATCGTCGCGAATCATCCGCGCCGCATCACCGATGGAATGCGCACCGGTTGAGCACGCCGTCACAACTGCATGATTCGGCCCCATCAAGCCATATTTAATCGACACCTGACCAGAGATCAGATTGATAAGCCGACCATGGACAAAATGCGGTGAAACGCGGCCTGGGCCTTTTTCGGCGAGCAAAAGCGATTCGCTTTCGATGCCCGGCAAACCGCCAATGCCCGATCCAATCGAGCAACCAGCACGCAGTTTCTGTTCATGCGTCATCTCGGTCAGGCCAGCGTCTTCCAACGCTTGTCCAGCGGCATCGATGCCAAAGATGATAAACGGATCAACCTGACGCTGCACCTTGTGGTCAACGCGCTTGTCAGGATCAAAGCCCCATGGGTGATCCTTTGGCTTCACTTCACAGGCAATATGGCATTTCTGGTCGCTGTGGTCGAAGTGCGTAATAAATCCCGCACCCGATTTGGAATCAAGCAGATTGGCCCAGCTGGTCTCCACATCGGCGCCCAATGGCGTGACAAGTCCCAATCCGGTTACAACGACGCGACGCATCAAACGCCCTCCCTCAATTTCATATTCTCTGACCCTTTATGGAAGGCCAGCGCCAAAATGCAAACGGCTTTCCAGTCTGGTCAACCCAAGCCGGAAAGCCGTTTTATTCTTATCCGAATTGGCTGCAATACGCAGCGCAAATTCAGCTGTTGCTTGTGATAAAGTCGATTGCGTCCTTAACAGTCGCAATCTTTTCAGCAGCATCGTCGGGGATTTCGACGTTAAATTCTTCTTCAAACGCCATAACCAGCTCAACAATGTCAAGGCTGTCTGCACCCAAATCGTCGATGAAGCTCGCTTCTTCGGTTACCTTCTCGGCTTCTACGCCCAGATGTTCGACCACGATCTTTTTGACGCGTTCTGCAGTATCGCTCATATCTTTGCCCCTTCGTTGTTGGGAGGATGAATTTCACTTCCCGCCCCTAATGCCCCGTCACCCTGCTGGCAAGAGGGCAGCGGCAAATTGGACGAAAGCATCGTCGGATGTGCACAGGAAAGATATCGCTATGCGGTGCGACATAATTGACTGCGCTCAGCTTACAGCATCGCCATCCCGCCATTAACATGCAATGTGTGACCAGTAATGTAGCCCGCCTCGCGGCTTGCCAAATAGGCCACAGCGGCACCTATATCGCTGCCTTCGCCCATACGCCCCATCGGAATACGTCCATTAAGCGCCTCTTTTTGCGCTTCGGGCAGTGTATCGGTCATCGCGGTGCGGATGAAGCCGGGTGCAACGCAGTTGACCGTCACATTGCGGCTGGCAAGCTCTGCACCCAGCGCCTTTGACATGCCGACTAGGCCTGCCTTTGATGCGGCATAGTTGATCTGTCCGGGGTTACCCGTTGCGCCTACGACGCTGGTGATGGTGATGATACGGCCAAAGCGCGCCTTCATCATCGGCTTAGTCGCGGCGCGCATGATTCGGAACGCGGCTTCGAGGTTAATTGTGATCACCTCGTCCCATTCCTCATCCTTCATGCGCATAGCCAGATTATCGCGGGTGACGCCAGCGTTGTTGACCACGATGTCAAGCTGACCCAGCTTTTCGAGCGCTGCAGGCACCAAAGCCTCTACACTGTCTTTGTCGGACAGATTGCAAGGAACGGCGACATGATCTGCATTTGGATATTCTGTGGCAAGCGAAGCACGATACGCCTCAAGTTTTTCGACATTGCTGCCCGAAACCACAAGCCGCGCGCCTTGCCCCGCCAATGCGGCACATATCGCGCTGCCGATACCGCCCGAGGCGCCTGTGACCAAAGCCGTCATCCCGGTTAAATCGAACATCTTATTCTCCTGTAAAAATAGGTGCGCGTTTTTCGATGAACGCGGTGATAGCTTCGTCGTTGTCGCTGGTGGCATGCGCAAGGCTTTGCATCGCAGCGGACATTTCGAGGATGTTTTTCAGCTCCGCTGTCTGTCCTTCGCGCAACAGGCGCTTGGTCATACGCACCGCATGGGGGGGATTGGCGGCAATTTTGCTGGCAATTTCTTTGGCCTTGTCCATCAGTTTGCCGTCGGGGACAACATGGCTGACAAGCCCGATCCTTAGCGCCTCGGCAGCGTCGATTGTTTCGCCGGTCAACGCCAATTCGGTTGCGCGGCTGAAGCCGACGATTCGTGGCAATAACCATGCGCCACCGTCGCCCGGAATGATCCCCAGCTTCACAAAGCTTTCCGCAAACTTGGCGCTTTGTGCCGCAACGCGGATGTCACACATCGTTGCAAGGTCCAGCCCCGCGCCGATTGCGTGGCCGTTCACCGCTGCCACAACCGGCACTTCCAGCGCCTGAAACATCAACGGCAGCCGCTGAATGCCATATTTGTAATTCCGTCGCGTTTCGACCGGATTGCTCGACCGCAGCCCGCCGCTGTCAGGACGCATTTGTTTCAGATCGCCGCCAGCGGAAAAGGCTGTGCCCACGCCGGTCAGGATGACGCAGCGCACCGACATGTCGCGATCCGCCGCGTCAAACTCAGTGCACAAAGCATCGACTACCGCCACATCCGAAATCGGATTGCGCTTTTCGGGCATATTCAATGTGATCGTCAGGATCGCGCCATCGCGAGTTTGCAATAAAGGTTCGTTCAATTCTCTCACTCCGTTAGTCCTGAGCCTGTCGAAGGACGGTTAGTGCGGGGGCGGCGTGCTTCGACAAGCTCAGCACGAACGGTGGGTTACAGTATTTTCAAGGCGGCTTCGATATCGTCCATCGAAATCAGGCTGGTCGTTGTCACGTCTTCGCCCGCGCTGCGTTTGACCATAGGCGAAAGCACTTTACCGCCAAATTCATAGAACTGCGTGACACCTGCCGCTGCCATAGCAATAGCGGATTCGCGCCAGCGGACGCGGCCGGTGACTTGTTCGACCAGCAACCGGCGGATGTCGTCAGTATCCGAAACTGGTGACGCGATAACATTGGCAAAGACGGGAACAAAGGGCGCATTGATCGCTGTTTGTCCCAGCGCATCGGCCATGCGGTCCGCCGCTGGTTGCATCAACGGGCAATGAAAGGGAGCCGAAACGGGAAGCAAAATGCTGCGTTTTATGCCGTGCTCTTTGACCAATTCAATCGCGCGCTCAATCGCGCCTTTATGACCGGAAATCACGACCTGCGACGGATCATTGTCATTGGCAACGGTGCAGGTCTCGCCCTCAGCCGCCGCCTCTGCAAGCGCCTCGGCCTTTTCAATGTCTGCGCCCAGCAACGCCGCCATCGCGCCCACACCTACCGGTACCGCCGCTTGCATCGCTTGTCCGCGTAGTTTCAGGAGCCGCGATGTTGTGGCCAGATCCAAAGCTCCCGCAGCACACAGCGCACTATATTCGCCCAGACTATGCCCCGCTACAAAATGCGCTTTTTCCGCCAAAGTCACATTGCCTTCACGCTCCAGCACACGCAGGGTAGCAATTGCGTTGGCCATGATCGCCGGCTGCGCATTTTCGGTGAGCAGCAACTGATCGTCCGGCCCTTCGCACATTAGCTTGAATAGGCTTTGCTCCAAGGCATCATCAACTTCTTGAAACACCTCACGCGCAACGGCACTCGCCTCGGCCAAGGCTTTGCCCATACCAACGGCCTGGCTGCCCTGCCCCGGAAAGATAAATGCGCGCATGTTGTATCCCCTGTATCAGGCCAGCATGCCAAACGGCACGACCTTATTATCAATGTCATGCCCGATATCGGCGCTACCCAAAAATTCAATTTTATTCTTTGCGCACCAGCGTTTTGCGATTTGCGTGGGGCTTTCGCCAAAGGGGCGATCGTTTTCTGGAATGTCTGAGACGCGGCCCAATCTTAACCCGAGGACGTCCGCATCTTTAAGGTGCGTGGTGATGTTGAACATCGCCCGGTCAAAAGCATAGAGATGTTCGCTGACTTCCTCGATCAGTATAACATGCCCTTTAAGGTCAGGCATGATCGGGGTTCCTGTCATCATCGCGAATGTCACAGCATTAAAGGCAACATGCCTTTCATTACGCATTAGACTTTTTTCCAATGATTTAGGGTCGCTTCTGATGAGCCAGTCTAATGCAGTGGCAACTGCTTTCTCCCCGCCCTCACGGCGAATATCTCCCGGCATGGGGCCATGCACTGGCCAGCCAATTTGTGCCTTGTATAATGCGGCAAGCAGGTTTCCCTGATCGCTATAGCCCATATAGGTTTTGTTTCGGGCTGCGGATTTCAGCTCGCCAACCGCTTCTTCGGCGATGCGACAAACACCATAGCCACCGCGCACAAACCATATTGCATCAAACGCCGGATCATTGGCCATCGCGACAAAGGCTTCCAACCGTACTGCATCGGATCCTGCAAAATGGCCCTTTTCGATGAAGCATTGCTTGTGGAATATCAGCTCAGCACAGGGATAATGCTGCGCCGCAAGCGCGACTACCCTGTCCGCATCGTCGCGCGAAAAAGGTGTGGCCGGCGCACAGATACCAATCTTCATCACGCTTTGCCCCGATGCCAATTGCCAAACATGGATCAAGTCAATAGCGGGGGCGGATGGCAAATACCAAATCCTATTTCTTTTGCGGCATCGGTGGTTCTGGCATGCTGCCGCTTGCAAACATTGTGCGCGATAATGGTGCAAAAGTTGCGGGTTCAGACCGTGCGCTTGACCAAGGCCGCCTTGCGCCAAAGTTTGAGTGGCTGAAAAGCCTTGGCATTGATTTGTTCGCGCAAGACGGCAGCGGATTGACGAGCCGCGAGCAGATACTGATAGCCTCCGCCGCTGTCGAGGATAGCGTCCCTGACGTAGCAAAAGCGCTTGAGCTCGGCTGTGCACGTTTGACACGCGCCGAACTGTTGGCCGAATTATTCAACGCAGCACTGCGTTCTGTCGCTATCGGCGGCACCAGTGGTAAATCCACTGTCACAGGCATGATCGGCTGGATACTGACCGACGCTGCACTTGACCCGACCATCATGAACGGCGGGGTGATGAAGAACTTCGTCTCCGCCGATGCACCCTTTGCTAGCGCGCGCGTTGGGCGCGGCGGCATGTTTGTGTCAGAGGTGGACGAAAGCGATGGATCAATCGCTCTGTTCAAACCGGAAGTAGCGGTATTGAACAATGTCAGTCTCGATCACAAATCGCTCGACGAACTGCGGCAATTGTTCGGTGATTTTGCGCGCAAAGCGAAACAAGCCGTATGGAACGCCGATGATATTGAGACGGTCGCGCTGATCGCGCCTTTGGGTTTGAAAGGTGCAACCAGTTTCGGCTTTACTGACCGTGCCGATTTCCGTGCCATCGACATTGTCGAAATGCCATTGGGCAGTCATTTCACGCTGAACTTCAAAGGAGAAAGCTGGCCGGTGACTCTGCAAGTACCCGGACGGCATAACATCGCCAACGCTCTGGCCGCGATCGCCGCTGTGGCTGCGCTGGACGTTCCCGTCGCGCAAGCTATCCACGGCGTTGAACGCTTTGCCGGCCTCGCGCGCCGGTTTGACATTGTCGGCATTGCAGGTGGCATCACAGTCATCGATGATTTCGGGCACAACCCCGATAAAACCGCTGCGACGTTAGCCACGTTGAAAGCCTTTCCGGGCCGGATCATTGCCTTTTTTCAACCGCATGGATACGGCCCGATTCGCATGATGGGGCATGAATTGGCCGCAGTGTTTGCAAAACATTTGGGCCGCGATGATTATTTGATCCTGTGCGATCCGGTCTATTTCGGCGGCACCGTGGATCGCAGCCAAGGCAGTCCGTTAATTACCGACGCTGTGGTCGCGGCAGGACGCAACGCCGAACATATTGCGTCACGTGAAGACTGCGGCAACCGCATCGTCGAGCTGGCGCAAAGCGGCGACCGCATCGTCATCATGGGTGCACGCGACGACACACTCAGCGCCTTTGCTGCCGACATCTTGGCGCGGCTGGTGAAATCGAGTGTGTGACTTGATCCTGTCACGCGCTTTCGTCATGTTGCGCAGATGAAACAGATTATTATTGCAACTGCGCTGCTTACTCTGTCGGGTTGCGCCACGCTTCCTGACACTGCCGAACCCGTTGACGTAAGAATCATCGGATTTAACGATTTTCACGGTCATCTCGATCCGCCCAAAGCAGCGACGGAAACCATAAACGCAGCAGGCGAGAAAATCCGAGTGCCGTCTGGCGGCGTTGCTTATCTGGCATCGGCAGTGGATTCGTTGAAGGCAGGGCAGAAAAATACTGTCGTCGTTGCCGCGGGTGACTTGATTGGCGCATCGCCGTTGTCGTCGTCTTTGTTTCTTGACGAGCCATCGGTGATGGCAATGAATATGGTCGGGCTGGAATTTAACGCTGTCGGCAATCACGAATTCGACCGCGGCACCGAAGAATTGCTGCGTATTCAATCGGGCGGGTGCGAGAAATATACAGCCACCGAACCGTGCCGCGTTGACAGGCCCTTTGTTGGCGCGAAATTTCGGCAACTGGCGGCAAACACGATCAAGGCAGATGGACAGACACTGTTTGCGCCTTACGCAATCAAAACATTCGGCACAGGCCGCAATAGCGTCTCGGTTGGCTTCATAGGCATGACATTAAAAGGCACCGCCAATCTGGTGTCTGCAGGTCGGATCAAAGGCATCAGCTTTGCCGATGAAACCGAGACGGCCAACGCACTGGTACCGAAATTGAAAGCCGCCGGGGCCGATGTCATTGTCGTCCTGATCCATGAAGGGGTCAGCAACCCCGGCGACATCAACAACCCGAAATGCGATGGCGTGGCAGGTTCGCTAACTGCCATCCTCGACCGGTTGGACGCAGCGATTGACGTAGTAGTGTCAGGCCACACCCACCAAGCCTATGTTTGTGACTATAGCCAGCTCAATAAGGATCGCCCGACTCTGTTGACCAGCGCCGGTTCGCGCGGACAGGTTGTGACGAGCATCGACCTGAAGATAGATCCTGTCAGCGGAAAATTGCTGTCCAAATCGGCGCACAATATCGTGGTGCAAAGTGAAGCTTATACCGGCTCGAGCGGTCCGGTTCCTTTGGTGACGGATATTCCTACATTCATCCCGCGTGCTGATCTGGCTGCTTTAGTTGCCCGCTATCGTGATGCGGCAAAAGCCGATGAAACCCGCGTTGTAGGTTTGCTTGCCGGTCCCGCCACGCGCGAGCAAAGCCGTTCAGGCGAAAGCCAGATGGGCAACTTGATTGCCGATGCGCAACTTGCGGCCACCCAAGCCGCCGACAATGGCGGCGCGCAAATCGCCTTTATGAATCCCGGTGGCATCCGCGCCGAAATCGTGCCGGGGGCAGACGGCACAGTAACCTTTGGCAACGTCTTTTCCGCGCAACCCTTTGGCAACCAGCTGGTAGTCAAAACCCTGACCGGTAGCCAGTTGAAGGACGTGTTGGAACAACAGTTCAACAACCCAAACTGGGTTCGTGTATTGTCACCATCCAACGGGTTCCGCTTTGGCTATGACCTGTCGAAGCCACTAGGTCAGCGGGTCTTATTCGCTACGCTGAACGGCGCGCCGATTGATGACGCAAAAAACTATCGTGTTGCCGTTAGCGACTTCCTTTCTAATGGCGGCGACCTGTTTGCAGGGTTTGCCGCAGGAACCAACCCG
>JANOTI010000019.1:0-13568 GCA_031416255.1 Sphingomonadales bacterium
ACCAAATCGACAAAACGGCTTTCGCCGCGTGTAAAATCGAACACCGCAACATTGGGCGTCACCACAACCGCGTTGCCCAATTGCCCGAGACCCGGCGCATTTTCATCGCCGATGACGGACACGCCCAGCGACAGGTTTTCAAACGGCGACCAGCGCAAGCCAGCGCCCCATTCCAGCAATGTGCCAAAATCCGATAGTTCGGAGAAGCCAACATTGCCGTTGATCGAGACATTGCCGATGCCGCCCAGCGCGCCAAGTCCGCGTTCTATAAGCGGCACTTCGGCGTTAATCGCTGCGTTGATATTGTCGCGCGACAGTGAGGTCATATTCGTCACGCCGCGCCGCGTCGCTTCGCTGTCAATCGTTGTCCGGTCAAAGCCATTGCGCAACGTCACCAGAACCGCGCCGGCAGGCAGCATGATCGGCTTGCCTGATACTGTGCTGCGCAATGCCAATGTCCCCACGGTGCTGTCCGATGTGTCGGGCGACGCAAACAACAGATCATCGCCCAGGCTCGCGCTGAACGGGTTGACTGTGCCTGCGCTGACCGCCGCCGACAGTGCCGTGAAGTCTGCGTTGGTTGACGTCCGGCTGCTCGAATCGACCGAGTTGTAGTCGCCAGTCAGCGCCAGACGATAATCGCCCAGCATAGTATTAAAACCAACACCCGCCTGCGCTGTGCGTGTGCTGGTGTCGCGCATCAACGGACGCGGATTGTCGAAATAGCGGTTCAGCTGCACCGTGCTGGCAAAGGGACTAAACGAGCTGCCGCCGGGCACAATCAGGCTGGCAAAGGGTAGACCCAATAGGCTTTGCTGGTCCTGTTGTTCAAACGACGCGCTGACCGAAAAGTTCGTTTGCGGCGCTAGCACTTTGCTCCAGCTGGTATTGAGCTCAAAGCGTTGCAACGAGGGCAACAAAGTGCGGAATTCGCCGATGCCGCTAGGTGCAGCCTGATTGGCATTGGCGGCAAACCCAGCGAGCGTCGCGCTACCCGGGACAGCTGCGACCGTTACAGTCCGACCTGCAAGTCCGCTTAAAGCCGGATCAATCTCGCCGCCGACGCCAAGACCGGTGACATTGCCACCAAGCGCATAAGGCGCGGACGTGCCGCTGCTCAAAACATTGCGCTCATCTTCGGTCAAGCGGCTGCGGCTTTCATATTCAATATCGATGTTCAGCCGCGTGCTTTTGCCAATCCGCGTCAGCGTGTTTTCAAATTCCTTGGTGGTAAAGCCGCCCTTTTCGGGGACCGAATAATCGACCTCTGCGTTAAAGCTGGCGAAATTGTCTTTCAGGATGAAGTTGACGACGCGCTGGTCGGGACGAAAGCCGTATTGAAGCGCAACTTCTTCAGGGAAAATCTGCACTTGCTTGATCGCCTCTGGCGGCAAGTCGCGCAGCTCGCGAAAACTGGAGATGCGCTGTCCGTTGAGCAAGATCACCGGTGGGCCGCCGCCACGCCCACGACCCGATCCGGTCTGCGGCGCAATCGCGGCTAGGACATCAGCAACAGACGATGCGCCAACAGCGGTGATGTCCGCTTCGCTTAACGTATCGGTCGGCGGAATATCGGTTTCCACCGAACCTCTAAGGCGTGTGCCAAGAACTAAAATCTCACCACCAACATCGGTATCTTCTTCAACAGTTCCGTCTTCAACGACGACCTCGGTTTCGCCAATAACCTTTTCAGCGGCGAACGCTGGTGATGAGGCAAGCGCAATGGCAAGACAAAATAGGCTGGGGCTAATGCGGCGGGAAGTCCGATTCAGCGTCATGGGGAGGGGCTCCGAAATTCATTATTATTTTATTGCGCGCTTATGGAAAACGCAGCGATGATATGCACGTCAATTTTTGTCGCAATTTGTCACACGACAGCGCGTCTTTTCATTTCGTGCCGTTGCCGTTAAACGCCGCGCAGGTTTTCGCAACGTGGCTAAAACCATTAAGGTCAGCGAGCATGAACTGTTCGCATTTGCACTTGCGGAACGGATAATAGACTTTGCAACTCGTCCTCGCCTCCTCGTCTCCGCGCCGTCGCGATTTGCTGAACCAAATCGGCGTGACGCCAGACCGGATCGCATCGCCCGACATCGATGAAACACCGCGCAAAGGCGAAATCGCACGCGTTTATGCGCTGCGTATGGCGGTTGAAAAGGCACATGCGGTTGAGCGCGCCGAGGGTGAGATCGTCATTGCAGGTGATACAACGGTCGCTGTGGGCCGGCGGATATTGCCGCAAGCCGCCAATGCGGACATGCAGCGCAGGTTCCTGAAACTGCTAAGCGGGCGGCGGCATCATGTATTGAGCGCTGTCTGCGTAATTGATGCGGACGGCATAGCGCGCAGCCGGTTGAGCGACAGCATCGTGCGTTTCAAACGGCTATGCGATGCCGAAATGGACGCCTATATCGCAACCGGCGAGGGCCTTGGCAAAGCAGGCGGCTATGCCATCCAAGGCCGCGCCGAGGCGCTGATTGACTGGATGGCGGGCAGCCATTCCGGTGTGGTTGGATTGCCGTTATACGAAACACGCGCGTTGCTGCGCTCCGCTGGCTACCCGGTCGGATGAACCGAATACTGCTGTGGGACGCAGCGCCGGGCGAAATCCGGTTGATGCTGCATGAAGACGGCAAGTTGGTTGAACTGCGGTTGTTGCGGTTGCTGGACACCGCGCCGCTGCTGTCTGGTGGAACGATGCAGGTCCGGCTTGGCGCAAAAATCGGCGCGCGGCGAGCGCTGGTGCATTATGACGGGGGCGAGGGCGAAATTTCGCCTATCCCCGATTGCAGCGAAGGCAGCTGGCTGACGGCTGAGCTGTCCCGCGCGCCTTTTCCCGAACCCGGTCATTGGAAGCGCGCAGTGTTTCGACAGGCTGAGGCGCGGGAATCTGGGCTTGGCGACTATATCCTATCGTTATGGCCCGAATTGGCAGCGATTGTCTGTGCGGGGCCATTGGAGGCCGTGCAAATCCGCGCGATCCTTGGCGGCAACTGCCCCGAAATCCAAATCGACAAAGCCGCTATCGACGATGCGCAATCCGACATCTGGTGCGAACGCGGGGTCACAGGCGAATTCGTGATCGAAGGCGGCTTGCTGAGCATCGAGCGCACCCGCGCGATGACGATGATCGACATTGACGGGTTTGGCGCAGCGCATCAGGTGAACCTCGCCGCAGCGCGCACTATCCCGTGGCTGCTGCGTCTATACGGTATCGGCGGACAAGTCGGCATCGACTTCCTCGCCAGCGCCAACAAAGCCGAACGCGCCGAAATCGACGCAGAGCTTGGCAAAGCTTGCGCAACGTTAGGTCAGCACGAACGCACCGCCGTCAGTGGCTTTGGCTTCGCCCAACTGGTCCTCCCCCGCCCCGGCCCCAGTGTGATGGAAATACTGTGTGGCACCGGATGGAAATCGCCCTGCGTTGAGACACACGCGCTCATGCTGCTGCGCGACGCCGCTCGCTCACAAGGCGTTGGCACACGCGAACTGGTCGCCTCTGCTGACATTATTGCGCAAATCGAACGCTGGCAGACCTTGTTGGATGAACTGCGCTCCAGCCTCGGCTGCGCCATTACGCTTCGTTGCGATTCCAGCCAAAACGGCTATGGCCATGTCCATGTCAGCCCATAAGCCAGCCGCCTGCCCGTTATGCAGCAAACCAGAAACACCCGAACACAAACCGTTTTGCAGCAAAGGCTGTAAAGACCGCGACCTGTTGCAATGGCTCGGCGAAGGTTACCGCATGAAAGGCCCGCCAGCGGACCCCGATTTGCCAGAAGATTACTGAATTTGGGGCTGGACAAGCGATAGAGCCGTTGCCTATAGGCGGCGCTCCAAAATGCGTTGGCGCAATCGCCCTCGCATGATGCCTCGGTAGCTCAGTTGGTAGAGCAGCGGATTGAAAATCCGCGTGTCGGCGGTTCGAATCCGTCCCGAGGCACCATTTTTCCAAATAAATCCTACGGGCCATATGTTCGATGTGTCTAACGGCCCCAATCGCCCGTGTTTTTGCGCCATTCTGGCCTTTCTAAATTATACTCACCGTGCTGGCAGCATGATTTCGTAAAGGCAACAGAGTGTCGATCACGCCAGATGTCTGGCAGTTGCCAAAAAGCCAGTCAGGTGCTGCTTTTAATGCTGGGTGCATCATGCTGCCGCCCGAATAGCTGCCGTCATCATAATATTCAGGGATCATTTGCCAGCCTTCGTGCTTTTGGCAGGCTATTTAGGCGACACAGGCTTCGCGCTACGCATCAAGGCTTTTTGAATTCTTGTTGCAACCCCACTTGGGTTGACTTTCGTGTGTAACCGCGCAGCGGATAGGAGCACCTTCACGCGCCGTTGCTGCCTCCGTTGCTTGCAGGCCAAAGACCGCAAGGCCCTAGCAGTCCGCGCCGCTAATGGCTCGGGCGCTGGCCGTGAGCGAAGTAAAGTGAAGCCCTTCGAACTAGAATCCGGCACCGAGGACAAGCGCATAATAGGTCTTATCGTACCAACTGAGTCCCTAACTGCAACTTAGACTGGCGACACATCTCGAGTTGGCCTTGCAAGGTGAGTTGCTACTTTGGGCTTCGCCAGCTGCTAACAAATTTTTGTGAAACCTTGGATTGGTCGACGCATCCGGCACGATAAGGATATCGTTTGGTTCGATGGCCTATACACATAATGAATGCGTCAGAGGAAACTCCCGCACGCAGAACCCAACCAAAGCCAGACCATTGATGCGCTGCAAGCCAGGCTAAGTCGTCAAACGCAACCTCCGCTTCTGCGTCAATAATGCCCTATGATCGCAGCGCCCGCAAACGTTGCTTTTGAACATCGCTTTGTGCTCTTGTTATGGCCCCCTGAGGAAAGTTTCGGTTGTAAATGGGGCAGTTCACCGCAGATCGCCATAGGTAAATTGCAGAATTGATATAGGGCTGTTTAACCGCACACCGGTTCTATTGCCGTCGCTCCATGCCACTTCTGCTGGCACAAACTTATTATTACTCAACTTGATGAACAGTTGCTGCCCAGCCGACAACTTGAGCTCACTGTCCACCATCATTCCTGATTTCGAAATATTGCGAATTTTTGCCGGAAAAGATTGGTCACATAGCCTAATCTTAGCGGTCAAATTGGTTGTAATGCGCGGATGGCGCTCTTTCTGCGTGGCGTTACTGCCTATATCCTGCTGCGAACAAACAGGTAAACTGTCAAGAATTGTATCGAACTGCATTCCAAATCGGCGCTGATCGATCCAGCGTACTGCCCCTGAACAGTGAGTGATATCATCAAGGCTCGCAACGACAGGCTGTCCGACAGTCAACGCTACATCCGTAACACCGCGCAATCCGGTGCGTGACAGATTGACTACATGTGCATGCCCATGCTGCGTGATTGGATGAAGATATGCGTTCAATATAACGAGCCGCCTCATCTCACTTCTTTTCGATGGCAGATCGATGTCGTCGGCATCAGGGCTGCTTAGAGATTTACCGTTCATTTTATCAAACAACATATTTCATGCACCGTTAGTGAAATTATATGAAACCGAAGTTAGTTTTGGCCATTGCTTATCTTGTCAAAACTGTCCGATCAGATTGAGAAATACACCTCTACTACGATATTCAAGGTTGGTCAGATCATCAGAGAAATCGCTAAAGCTATAGCCCCCGCCGAGCTTTGTATTGGTACCCAATTGCCGGTAGAGGCCGATCAATACACCTGTTCGGTTGTCCCCCGCCTGTTCGACGCCAAGATAACGCACCTCAACTAACGCATCCCATTTTTTCACAACATGGAAATCGGCGCGAATAATAGCGAGATGGGCGCTGCTCGACACGAAAACGTTGCTGCTGCGGTTGAGCGCCACTTCACCAAAACGAAAGCCGTACTTCGCCCCAAGCGAAAGCCAGTTATTAAGTTTATAGGTAAAATCTGCGCTTAATATTTGGCTACGCTGTTTCGGCGCAGCAGTCGTCCCCGCCGCAGTGAGTTGCCCGTAGGTCGCTGTGTCTTGAAAATAGGTGTATTTCAACAGCGCATTGACTCGGTTGTTAGTCACAGGTCGATACGCAACGCCAACGACGCCCTCGACAAAGCCAGCGTTGAGCAGACTGTCATTATCCGCATCCGAAATTGCAAAATTTAATCGCCCCAGAAGACGCCAAGCTGGATTAGCATCATAGCCAATTGTGCTACGGCTCAACCAACTCGTCTGGTTTCGGTTCAGACCCTTTTCAAAGCGGGCCTCGAGCGAAGAGGCCATACGAAAGCCTTCAACTGAATAACCCAGGCTTGCCGTGGCCGCGGTCCGATCAAAACTGCCGTTTTGCTGATCGGTAATCGTGCCGTCTTCGAACGTCCCCGCAAATGACCAGCGCTTACCGGGAGTGAATTCAAAGCCATAGCTATGCAATAACTCGCGCGTTCGTGAAGCTAAACCGAGCCTTTCTTCACCGTGGACGTTAAGGCTATCACTTAGGCGCGCTTTACCCCCAATCGTGAATGTGCCGAAGTTAGAGCGTGTCAGCAACGACTGCGCCTCGAAACGGCTATCGCTGTTGTCGGTAGTCAGTGCGTAGTTAAGATAGGTTTCGGCATTTTCGCCGATCCGCCGGGTTAATCCTATCGAAGCGCCCAAGCCACCATCACCCTGAGAAACTTCGGCATTAAACGACATGCGGTCATTCACTTCGTACCGTCCGCCGATCCCGGCACGGCTGTTTGCTTGCCGCCCTGCATCGCGGCCAAGTGTAGTCTGGCCAAAACCAAACACACCCCAACCGGCTGGCGCGTCATAACCTACCTGCAACGCAATGTCAGTCCGCTTGCCGCTTTGGATCACATTGTTCAGGATATTATTGGCACCCCGATCTTCGTAGCGCACACCCAGATTGGCCTTTACCGCACCAAATTTTTGCTCAATGCCTAGATCCAGAGAACGGCTGTCGCCCAACACTCGGGCTTGAACCTCGTCATAATCCGCGGTCAACGTTGTGCTTGATGTTACTGGCACCGCCAGCTTTGCACCCCAGCGGTTGACGCTATCGACTGACAAGCTCCCTGCCCCGGAAAATCCAGCCCCTAAATGTTCGAAATAGGCAGAAACATTCCCACGGTCGGTAGCCTGTGCGTCCTTGCCTAGCAGGTCGTTAAACGCCGCTGCCCCTTCGACCCGCCACGAAGTCACTTTTTGGTTTCGCTGCCCCGGACCTGCGACTGAGAAAAAGTTCAATCCACCATCAACCGAATTGGCCTGCCCGTAAGAAGGGCCTTCCGTGCGTGCGATCTCGGCCTTGAGGAAAGTTGTTTCCGATTTTCTGAGTAAGATGTCGGCCCCAAATAAATTCTGGTCCGCATCGCCTGTTGCCTCACGTTGCGCTGTAGCACCAACACGGACAGTTTCACCTAGCCACTGCGTCGCGCGACCGCCGAATGTGTAACCGCCAATATCGGCAACCGTCGGGGTATATTCATAGCGGACCACCAGCACTGTAAGGTTGCCCGGACTGTTTCCAGTTCGTACCGTCGCCCCATCCGCACTCGACGAACTCAGTGGGCGGGTCAACAGAACGCGGCCCTGAATATAGTCGATATCATAATCTTCCTGCGGACGCAGATTGCGCGTTTCAAGAACCAGGCCTGAATCCTTGTCGCGAATTTCCACGCGGAGCCGTTCCGAACCTATCGACAAATCCTGCCGCTGAAGAAAATAGGCTGAACCGCCGGTACCGCGAAATTCTTCGCGGGCTGGCGCAGTTCCGGGATCGGATGCAAACGCTGTTATCCGTGTTTTGCGTTCACCAAAGCTGGTCGTTTCTGTGCTGACATAGTCACCCATCGCGCCATACAGGCCGCGGTCCAATTGCGCGAGTGTCGTGCCAGAGGCATCAAGTACGTAATTACCCAGCACCAGCTTGCTGTCGTCGTGGTCGACGCGCAAATAGAATCTGCCTTGTGTTGGCGCGTCTTCAACTGTTGAGCTGTCATCGCCATAAGAAGGATAATAGAGGTTGGCATCCAGCCGCCGGAGCAACTGACGAGGATCTTTATCGTTCAGATTGCTGAATATATTTTTGATCGATGCTTCGCCGGTATCAAGCGATGCAGTAAGGCGGGTGCGCCCACCGATCTTACCCTTAACGTAAAACGCACCGCGCGTGTTAAGGTATAGCTTATCGAATTCCTCATCGTTGCCGGTGACCAAGGCCGCTGGCCCGCTAGCGTCGTTCGAGCCCAGAGTCAGATCACCAATTGCAACATAAAACCATTCATTTTTGGGAATATCTATCGTTCGGCTAAAACTGCGGCTGACCGATTTTGCATCTGCAATTTGGACGTTGATATCCTGCTTGCCGAACGGCAGTATTTGCTGTGCAACATAACCGCCGTCTTCGCCAACCGGCACAGACTGTCCATTGATTTTTACAACGCTGCCTGAGGTTGAAACTTTTCCAGTCGCGGTAAAGCCGCTGCCATGAACGATTATGTTTCGCCGCGCGCTGTTGTCGCGGCCAAAAAGCAGTTGCGGATCAACGGGGTCTAGATTGGACTTTTCGTGAGCCGCGAGAGTGAGTTCGGCTGGCCGTGTTTCATCGAATAAGCCGTTTTCACCATAGACACGAAGCACATAAAACATGGTCTGTGGATCAGCTGCACCGGGCGTGAAGTCTGCTTGACCATCGGGGGTCAGCGCGATCACTTTATGCGGCGATTCGTTTACCGTCTGCTTAGCGTTAAATATCCGGATCTCGCCACGTTTGATATAATGGCCATAATTCCAGAATGTTCTGAAAGCCAGCGGCTTTCCTATCGTGGCCAGCCGTTTCTCGCCTGCGTCCACAACAACATTCAGCATCGGTTGGACAGCAGTACCATCGACTTTAATGGCAACGCCACTGTCGGTTGTAGCTACTCCGTTATCTGCGCTTTCATGAATAATCTGAAAAGCCGGGTTTTCGGTTTCTGTTTGAGCATTAACTGACGTTGCCGTGGCTAGCGCGAGAAGCGAGGCTGTAGCAAAAGTAGCAATTCTGGATGCACGCGGAGCGAGGGAGAGCGTATTCATGCGCCTTACTCCTTTCCGTTTGAGGGTACGGCCGTGGCCGAGATGCGTTCGATAAGCAGCGCGCGGTCTTCGCCGGCTTTGCGCCATAATTGCTGAATTTCTTTATCTAGAGCTTTCAGCCGCTCGTCTCCTCTAACATCATCGTTCGATACCGCTGTGTAGTGCAGCCGGATGATCGAAGGCTCAGCTTGCAGGGTGGCAATCAGCCCTTGCAATTTGGCCTGCCATTCCAGCTTTAATGCAGTGCCGTCTTCTTCAAAGGCCGCAGCTGTCAGTTCCAGCGTAATCGCTTTTTGTAGGCTGGCGCCAAAGTTAAGTTCGGTAATCTTGCCGCGTGTCAGGCGAACTACCCGCGGATTTTCCGTCGTGATCTGGTATCCACCGGGTAGCGAACGGGGATCGAGCTTGAGGATGAAATTCGAGCCAATTCGAGCGTTAGGGACTGCTGCACACGTCACATGATAAC
Source organism: Sphingomonadales bacterium (assembly GCA_031416255.1). Classification (GTDB taxonomy): domain Bacteria; phylum Pseudomonadota; class Alphaproteobacteria; order Sphingomonadales; family Sphingomonadaceae; genus Sphingorhabdus_B. The sequence goes on from JANOTI010000019.1 coordinate 9,522, forward strand.
GGCCATATTGGTCTGCGGTAATCAGCAGGCCGTTGACTGAGGCAACGCGCGCACCAGCGATGCCGGGCTCACCTTCATCTTGATAACCGTTGCCATTGCGGTCATCAAAGACCTTGCCGATTATTTCGCCGCAATCGAACAGCGGGCTAGGCGTTACCCGAACGGTAGCTTGACCCTCGTTCGAGACCAGCCGTCCGCTCAGCGCGTCACGGCCTGTGGCGATATTCACATAGTCGCCATCATTCACACCTGAACCTACGGCCAAGACCAGACTAATCGTCAGCGAGCCATTGGCAGGCAAGTTTAGGTTCTGCCAGTTCAGTTCGCGGCCATTGATAATCGGCGACACGGTGGCAGCACCCACTCGGCCCGTATTGATTACATATTTGAACCCGGCGGGCATCAGATCGACAATATCGACCGCGTTGCGCGCTATGTTCTGCGTATTGCGAACCACGATTGTATAGGGAACAAGGTCACCCACATTGGCGGTGCGTTTTGCGCTGGTTTTGGAAACCACCAGCGGATTGAGCGCAGCACCCCGATCCAGAGGGATATGGTTGTGGATGACATCCGGATCGCCCGATGCAAGCCGGAAGTTGAAGAAATAGCGTGTATCGTCGCCAGCCTGTGGTGCAGAGAAATTGGTCACGACAGCACCGCTTGCAAGACCTGTGGGATCAAACGGTCCCGCATCAGATAGAATTACAGTCGAGTTGCCGGGAAGCGTATCGGCAGGTCCGACAACGATCAGGCGATAAGCCGTCTCACCTGTCGGGCACTGCGCAGCGCCTCCTGGGACAATATCAAAACGATAACGACCATCTACGCCGGTGATCTGATTTTGCTGTGAAAGATCAAGCAAACAAGCAGTCGGCAGCAAAGCACCATTGGCATCGACAATAGACACTCGCGCGCCTGTTATCGGTGTGCGTGCGACTGAGTCATAAACCACACCAGAAGGATCAATCGGACGATCCAGATCGACCGCAGTAATGCCCGGATTCAGTGTAATGCCATTGGTGCGACCATAAACTACATTGCTTGTCGGGTGGCGGAAAACAACGCTGTAACCTGAACCCAGCGGAAGGCCGGTGACGTTATAGTTACCGTTGGCATCGGTTCTTGCAGTCGCAACAATGACACCGTCACGAAGAATTTCAATGAACCAATCGGACTGCCGAGGATCGGAGGCATCCTTGACAGAATCACCCTCCAGATCGAGGAAAACAGTTCCAGTCAGCGCCGATACCGAAGGGTGTACGATGACCGAGACATTCGCCGAGGTACATTGTCTTGCGGGATCGCAAATGGTGTAGGTAAAGCTATCCGTTCCGACAAAGCTGGTATTGGGTGTGTAGGTTATTGTGCCGTCGGTATTGATGACAACACTGCCGTTGGCAGGTGCAGTCGCCGTTGTAACAGTCAGCATTTCGCCGCCCGGCTCGCTGTCATTGGCAAGAACAGCGATGACTACGGATTGTCCCCTGACGACCGTTGTCGCATCGTCAACAGCAACAGGACCAGGATTAACAACAGTCACCGTCGCGGTTGCAACCTGACAATTCGCAGGATTGAGCGCTTCGCAAATCTGGTATTCAAAGCTGTAGGTTCCGGCGGGTGTCCCAGCGACAACGCTAACCAAGCCCGTTGCTGCGTCAAACGTAATCCCGGCAGGAACAGTCGACCCGGCAGCGATGCTGAGCACTGCATTTGACGGCGCTGCATTAACACCGTTGATCGTGTCACCGGTAAAGACATTGAGCACATTCGCAGCGCCTGTGGCACCCGAAATATCAGATACGTTGTCGCCAGTCGCCGTCACATTCGAGGCAACCACAGTTACCGAAACGGTCGAAACCTGGCAATTTGTTGGGTTCAGGATTTCGCAAATCTGGTAATCGAATGTGTACGTTCCTGCAGGCGTCGCCGCAGCAACACTGACGTTGCCCGTTGCAGTGTCGAACGTCAGACCGGCAGGAACATTGGAGCCTGTTGCCATACGCAGCACAGTATTGCTTGTCGTCGCAAAAGTGCCATTCAGCAAATCGCCACTGTAGACATTGACGACATTACTCACACCACTTGCGCCGTTTACACCTGTTACGCTGTCCGCTGTTGCAACCAACGCTGCGGAAACAACGGTCACCGATGCGGTCGAGACTTGGCAGTTCGCCGGATTTAAGATTTCACAGATTTGATAGTCAAAACTGTAGGTTCCGGCGGGAGTAGCTGCTGCGACGCCGACATTGCCTGTGGCGGTGTCGAACGTCAGACCGGCAGGAACGGTCGAACCTGTTGCGACGCTTAGGCTGGCATTAGCAATAGTTGCCGCAACACCGTTTACGGTGTCTCCGATCAAGACATTGAGCACGTTCGCAGCACCCGTAGCACCATTGATGCCTGTCGCGCTGTCGCTAGAGGCGGTGATAGCGGAAACATCAACTGAAACCGAGATACTTGCTGTGCGGCAGTTGGTCGGGTTCAATATCTCGCAGATTTGGTAGTCAAAGCCGTATGTCCCAGCGACTGTGCCTGCCGCAACGCTGACATTGCCAGTGGCAGCGTCAAACGTCAGTCCGGCAGGGACCGTCGATCCCGGCGCAACAGAAAGTGTTGCGTTCGTGGTGCTTGCAGGGTCGCCGTTAATGGTGTCGCCACCAAAAGCGTTCACGACGTTGTTGGCACCGCCAGCACCATTAATGCCAGTGGCATTGTCGGCATTGGCGACCATTGTTGTTGCATCAACGGTGATTGTCACCGTCGCCACCTGGCAGTTCGCTGGATTCAGTGTCTCACAGATTTGATACCCAAAGCTGTAAGTACCAGCTGTCGTAGCTGGGGAGACGCCGACAATTCCCGTCGCGGGATCAAAGGTCAATCCGGCAGGCACAGTTGATCCAGGAGCGACAGAAAGCGTTGCATTGGCAAGCGTCGCAGGCACACCATTCACCAAGTTGCCGCTCAATATATTGACAACATTAGGAGCGCCGGTCGCGCCGTTGACACCCGTCGCCATGATGTTGTTGGCAGCCACAATTGAGGGATCAACGCCGATGCTGACGGTCGCCGTCTGGCAATTGGTCGGGTTCAGCGCCTCACACAGCCGATAATCGAAGCTGTATGTACCGGCAGCCGTTCCAGCGACGACGCCGATGGCACCAGTGGCTGTGTCGAACGTCAGGCCAGCAGGAATGGTCGAACCTGTTGCGACACTAAGGATCGCGTTGGCAATCGTGGCTGCATTGCTGTTAACCGTATCGCCCGCCAACACATTCAGCACATTGCTAGCGCCGGTCGCTCCATTCACTGAGGATACGGAATCAGCGGCAGCGACAACCACCGAAGCATCGACCGTCACCGAAATGCTGGCAGTTTGGCAGTTCGCAGGGTTCAACGCCTCGCAGATCTGGTAGATGAAGTTGTAAGTGCCAGCGGGCGTTCCGGCGGTAACACTGACATTGCCGGTGGCAGTATCAAAAACCAGCCCCGATGGAACGTTCGATCCCACTGCAAGCGACAATATGGCGTTCGTCGTTGTCGCCAGCGCGCCATTGACGGTGTTGCCCGCCAGCACATTGGCAACATTACTGGCTCCGGAAGCACCATTAACACCCGTTGCACTGATATTGACGGCCGTCACAACCGACGCATCAACTGCAACCGATACAGCCGATGTTTGGCAATTGGTCGGGTTCAAAATTTCGCAAACCGAATAGTTGAAACTATATGTTCCCGCAGGCGTTCCTGCAGCAACGCTGACATTGCCTGTGGCAGGATCGAAGTTCAGTCCTGCAGGAACATTCGAGCCCACTGCGACGCTTAGCGTGACAGTCGAAGGAGTGGCCGCATTTCCGTTGATCGTATCGCCGCCAAGGACATTGACGACGTTGACGGCGCCAGAGGCACCATTCACTGCGGCAACAGAATCCGCTGTTGCAACCACAGGGGCGGCAACAACGGTCACGCTTATCGTGGCGGTCTGGCAGTTGGCCGGGTTCAGGGTTTCGCAGATCTGGTAATTAAAGCTGTAGGTTCCGGCAGCCG
>JANOTI010000020.1:0-6741 GCA_031416255.1 Sphingomonadales bacterium
TCAGGCTGAAACTGCGCGGCGCAAACGGTTCGCCGAGAACCTGTGTCACTCGGGCTTTTTTCTGCCCAACGCGTCCCCCGAGTTCAGCCAACACCAGATCGCCCGCCTTTGCCTCACCCAGTTCTGACAAAGGCGTGTCGAAGCGCATCTTTTTGTCCGTGGATTTCAGCCAGAAGCGGTTGTTGCCGCCATCCTCCACCACGCCCAATATCTGCTCGCTGACCTTCGGCAGCTTCTTCATGGGGTGCGCGACATAGCTGTTACCAGCTTCTTCGGTGCGCGCAAGGATGCGGTCGCCGAGGCCCAGCGCGCCTTTGCGGCCACGCTCAATAACGCGAAGCTTGGGCAACGGAATGCCTTCGGCCTCCCACTGCTCTGGCACCGCGATCAACGTGTTGCCGTTTACTTCAACGATTTTGAGGACGGCAACCTTAGGTATTCCGCCCATTTTGTTGAATGCGCGTCCAGGGGCCAGATCGACCAACCCTTCGTCCGTCATGTCGCGCAGCAAAGCTTTCAAAGCGATTTTCTCACTGCCTTTCAGACCGAATGCACGCGCAATTTCGCGCTTTCCCGCTGGTTCTTTCGATTGCTCGATAAAGGCCAAGATTTGTTTGCGGGTTGGAAGGCCGGGTTGATGCGGTTGCGGCTTGTATGCCAAATCAATATGTCCGTCCGATAAGGATGCGTTCGACTGCGGGCGCTCCTGTGAAGAAGCATGCGCCGTCGGCTATTAACGCCTCATTTGGCGTGTTGCGAATGGTGAGTTTTAGAGCCTTTAATTGCTCGACAATCTTGTCCAACTCCGTCCCCGTTGGTCGCGCCCATTGGACCTCGGCCCAGCCGACAAACTTCGCATCATCACCTTTGAAATGCGCAGCAAGATCAGTGACGTCGCGTGCAATATTGCTTTCCAACCGCTCGCGCGCTTCGGTGTGCAAGCCAGTCTGGATGTCTTCAAGCATAGCCGCTGACTCTGCAACGAAATCGGCGCGCACTGTAAAGACAGTCGCCAGCTTGCCGTCGTCTTTATACAGCCGATCACGGCGCAATACGGCAGCTTTACTATCGGCGACATCGCGTGGGCCAACCTCAACGATTATCGGCGCTCCCTTTTTGACCCAGCCCCAGCGCTTGTTCGATGCTTTGACGGCTTTGGTATCAAGCAGTACGCGCAACGGCTCGCCAAACGCACTCTGTGCCAGCAATTCCAACCGCAGACTGCGGCAATAATCAAGCACAGCGGCATCGCCGTCATCGTCGCGCAGCATCGGTACGATCACAATTTGATGCGGAGCAATTTGCGGTGGGCAACGCAGGCCGTCATCATCGCCATGCGTCATAATAACGCCGCCGATTAGCCGCGTTGACACGCCCCAGCTGGTGGTGTGCGCAAACTGCTGACTGCCGTCTTTATCCTGATATTTGATCCCCGACGCCTCGGCAAAGCCGGTGCCTAGATAATGCGAAGTTCCGGCCTGCAATGCTTTGCCATCCTGCATCATCGCTTCGATCGAGTAAGTTGCTACGGCTCCGGGAAAACGCTCATTCTCCGGCTTTTCGCCCGCAACGACCGGCATCGCCAGCGGACCTTCGGAAAAGGCGCGATACATTTCAAGCGCGCGCATAGTTTCCGCCATCGCATCGGCTTTGTCGGCATGGGCGGTATGACCCTCTTGCCACAGAAACTCGCTGGTGCGCAGGAACATGCGGGTGCGCATTTCCCAACGGACGACGTTCGCCCATTGATTGACCATCATAGGCAAATCGCGCCAGCTTTGTACCCAGCGGGACATAGCTGCGCCGATAACGGTTTCCGATGTTGGCCGCACAACCAGCGGCTCTTCCAGTTTGGATTCCGGATCGGGGACTAGGCCACCCTTTGGTCCTTTGACTAAACGGTGGTGCGTAACAACTGCCATTTCCTTGGCAAAACCATCCACATGGTCAGCCTCTTTTTCAAAGAATGACAATGGAATAAACAGAGGGAAATAGCAGTTTTCGACCCCAGCGGCCTTAATCTCTGTATCCATCAGCTTTTGGATGCGCTCCCAGATGCCATAGCCCCATGGGCGAATAACCATACAACCGCGTACGCCGGATTCCTCGGCAAGATCAGCTTCGGAAATAACTTCTTGATACCAAGCGGCGAAATTTTGCTGGCGGGTGATAGAGAGCGCATGTTTCATGCGGCAAGCCACTAGCGGGTTGGAAACAACACCGCAACAGGGGCGCACCCTTTAGAAAAGCCTATTGAGCATCCATCGCGTCGATCCGCGCCTGCAGCTCTGAAATCTGCCGTTTCAGTTCATCAGCATCTTCGTCCTGCGCTTTTTTCTGAGGTGCCGATTTATTACCCGTTAAATTCGGCATGAACGCAGCGCGAGCCGCGCGCATCATTTCGATATTCTGCTTGGCGATGCTGCCAAAAGGCCCCGATGTGATTGCATTCTCAATAACATCCTGAACCTGTTTTTGGTTCTTACGAAAGTTATCCATAGAATTTTCAAGGAACTGCGGGACTAATCCCTGCATCGAATCACCATAAAGCGAGATGATCTGTCGCAGGAAATTGACCGGCAACATTCCTTTCCCGGTATTTTCCTCTTCCATGATGATTTGCGTCAGTACGCCATGCGTGATGTCGTCACCAGTTTTCGCGTCAACAACCTGAAATTCAATATCTTTGCGTGTAAGCTCAGCCAAATAGTCGAGCGTAATATATTTGGACGATCGCGTATTGTACAAACGACGGTTAGCGTATTTTTTGATGATGACGGGCCCGTCCGCACCAGATTTCTCGGCTTTTTTCGCCATTACAAACCCTTTTAACTAACCTTTATTGTGACCTAGCACCTGTGCATCGTGCACTGCAACAAATGATATTGGCCTGCAACAAGGAAAGAATTGTGTGCATAATAACTTTTCACCTCAAACTTTGAATTGCCGCAAATCGCACCCAAAAGCCGTATCGCTTGATACTATATTATGTGAAAATGGTTCTGAAAAAAATATAGTTTCAATTCGCTACGGATTTGGCGAAGATATGTTCTAGGTGGCGCGAAACTGGGGGTTTTACACCTGTTGCGCATTGGCAACACGTCTGGAAAAAGGCGGTTTTGTCAGGGTTTGCTCCCTTGATAACGGAGACGGCTTGCGCCTACACGAATTATTGACCGATTACACATTTCAAACTGGGGAGCTTTTCATGAAGAAAACACGGTTATTAGTCACAGGCTCGATACTTGGCCTCGCCATTTTCGCTAGCCTGCCTGCCATCGCGCAGGACAGCACTGAAGATACCGAACAGGCTTCGGATGAAGAAGAAGAAGAAGACGCTGAAGAGGCGACTACCGGAAAGCCTATTTTGGTTACCGGTTCACGCATTTCGCGCCCCACTCTTGAATCAGCCGTACCGCTGACTTCTGTGACCATCGACGATCTTACCGGAACAGGTGATGTCTCGCTTGGTGACGCACTGAACGATCTTCCTTCGCTTCGCTCGACTTTCTCGGCTGGCAACTCAAGCCGTTTCATCGGTACCGCTGGACTTAGCCTGCTCGATCTTCGCGGCCTTGGTACGGATCGCACGCTTGTACTCATCAACGGCCGTCGTCACGTCACATCAACACCGGGCGACAATGGTTTTGACGTCAACACAATTCCTATTGATCTTGTTGATCGCATCGACATCGTAACTGGCGGTAATTCTGCCATTTATGGTTCAGACGCCGTTGCCGGTGTTGTTAACTTTATAATGAAGAAAGACTATGACGGCATTTCTTTGCGCGGTCAGGGTGGTGTTTCTTCGCGCGGTGATCGTGGTTCGTATTTTCTTGCCGGCTTGGCTGGAACCAATTTTGCCGATGGTCGCGGCAACATAACGGCTGCGGTTGAATATACGCGCCAGCAGCCTCTTTACTTCCGTCAGCGCGATGCGCTGACCGGTGCGTTCAGCGGTCGTTGCCAGTTCCAAGCTGTTGATCCTGTTGGTGGTGAGCCTGCTGCTGGTGATGGTATTCCTGACTCCAGTTTCTTTTGCGGTATTCGCAATGGTACAATTTCCAATGGCGGTACTGTTGGCCGTGTTGGCGTAGGACGGTTTCTGCGTTTTGACGACACTGGTAATCTGGTGAATGATACGTTCGATACAAACTTCGAACAAACGGGCTCAACAAACGGTATCGGTGGGCGTGGCCTTGGCGCTACATTGCGCGACACCGGCAGCCTTTTGGCACAGGTTGATCGTTATGCATTCAACGTCCTTGGTCACTTTGATATTTCTGAAGCATTTCGTCCCTTCATTGAAGGAAAATATGTTCGCGTTGATGCAACCGGCGAAGGTCAGCCGAGCTTTTGGCAGGGCAGCATTCCGGCATTCTTTGGCGGTGGATCAAACCTGCGTTGCAACAACCCTTTCTTGAACGCTGCTTCGTTAGCTGTGCTTCAAGCCAACAGCCGTTGCGCAACACCTGCGACTGATACATTCACAATGTCACGTTTCAACGTTGATTTTGGTGGCCGCAAATTCTTTGGAACGCGCGAAACATTCCGTGCAGTCGGCGGTATCGAAGGTACTTTCAACGAAGATTGGAAATATGAAGTTGCTGTGAACTATGGCCGTTTTGAAGCCAAAGGTCGCAACGATCGCAATCTCTATCTTTTTGACGAACTCGGCAATGCTGATGGCTTCTTGCTCGCACTTGATGCTGTATTGGCACCCGTTGGCTTCACCGGAACAAACGTTGTTCGTAACGCTGCCGGCCAAAATGTTGTCTGCCGCGTCAATGGCGTAACAAACACACGCCCAGATTGCGTTCCAATCAACGTATTTGGATCAAACCAAGCATCGGCTGCAGCGATCGCATTCTCGCATCGTCCAAGCCAAAATACGGAATTTGCAAGCCAGCTGGTTACTTCGGCATTTGTCGGCGGCGATTTCTCGCAGCTGTTTGAATTGCCAGGCGGTCCCATCGCGTTTGCTTTGGGTGCGGAACAACGTGTTGAAAAAGCGAATGTGGATTATGATGACATCACCTCTGACGGTCGTACATTCCTGAATGCGCTGCAAGATTTCACTCCGCCCGACTTTAAGGTCAAAGAAGCCTATGGTGAAATGTATTTCCCGCTGTTGAAGGATCTTCCTTTCGCACAGGAACTGTCGGTTAATATCGCTGGTCGCGTTTCCGACTATAGCGGTGCTGCTGCCAGCGTTGGTACAGTGTATGCGTACAACATTCAGGGCATCTTCGCTCCAGTAGAAGATATCCGTCTGCGTGCAGCCTACGCGACCTCGGTACGTGCGCCTTCGCAGGGAGATCTTTTCTCGCCATTGTCGCAAAACTTCGCGTTCATCGGCGATCCTTGTGACGCGGCAAACATCGGTGGCGGATCAAACCGTGCTGCTAACTGTGCGGCGGCTGGTGTTCCAACAACAGCTAATGCTGCTTTGGTTGCATCGTGCACCGGCGTTGGCACCCCGCTTGTCGTCGGAGGTCCGTGGAGGAACTGCTTTGCGAATAGCCAATCAACAGGCTTTTCGTCCGGTGGTAACCCAACGCTTACCGAAGAACGTGGCACCAGCTTGACGCTTGGTGCGGTTGTGAAGCCTCGCTTCATTCCCGGACTGACCGTCACAGTCGATTATTATAACATTAAGGTGAAAAGCCTGATCGCAACTTTGGGTGCGCAGACAATCATCAGCCTGTGTTATGATGCTGAAACGCTTGCCAACCCATTCTGCGCCACAGTTTCGCGTGATCCAGCCACTGGTCTGTTCAACGACCCTGCGGTGATTTCGGGCGGCGTTAACTTTGCGGCGCAGCGTACAAAGGGTATCGATATTGATATCGATTACCGCCGTACATTCGACAATGGTGATCGTTTGCGCCTCAGCGCAATTGCTACCCGCGTTATGTCGCTGAACAACTTCACTGATCCTACCCGTCCAACCGAACCTAACCGTCAGTTGAGCGAATTGGGTGACCCGCAATGGGCTGGTAGCTTGTTCTTCGATTATGACTTCGGTGATATGGATTTCCGCTACTCGGCTCGTTACATTGGCAAGCAGGTTAACGCCCAATTGGCATACGAGACATTGTTCCCACACACCCGGCTTTGCCCGACTGCAGGTTCGCAAACAGGCGTCACGCCAAACACCGGTGGTGTTGGTAACCTGAACGGCGCGCCAGTTCCTTGTACCCCAGGTACCCTGGTTACAGTGGCACCGAACAACGCCGATGCAGTTGCCAAGAAGTATTACCCAGATGTCCTTTACCACGACATTCGCGTAGGCTTTGATGTTGGTAACGACTTCCGTTTCTATGCCGGTGTCAACAACCTGCTTGATCGTCAGCCACCAAATGGCTTGCTCGGTACAGCCGGTGGAGATCCGTTCGACAGCTTTGGTCGGAACTTCTTCTTCGGCTTTAACGCTGATTTCTAATAAAGAATCGTCATGCTAAAAATGGAAAGGGCGCTTTAGGGCGCCCTTTTTATTGCTTGTTGCAATTCATGAATATGATTGTGCTAAATCACACAATTATTATCCCCGTTTGCCCTGAGTAGGTGCCGAGCGAAGCGAGGTGCCGTATCGAAGGGCCTGGAGTACTCTACGGGTATTTCGATACGCCACTTCGGCTTACAGCCTCAGCCGCTACTCAGTACAAACGGCAGAGGAAATACTAGTTGAGTATACAAACTGCAATTCTGCAGAGGCATGATAAATCAGTGCCAAATCCG
>JANOTI010000021.1:0-6507 GCA_031416255.1 Sphingomonadales bacterium
AACTTTATTTGCACGCCGCATCTGGGCGCATCGACCAACGAAGCACAGGTCAATGTTGCGTTGCAAGTGGCCGAACAGATGGCGGACTATCTCGTCAATGGCGGTGTTGCCAACGCATTGAACATGCCGTCGTTGTCGGCAGAGGAAGCACCAAAGCTACGTCCTTACATGGCTCTTGCGGAACAGCTGGGCTCCTTGATCGGACAATTGGCGCATGGTGATCTGACTCAAGTCAGCATCGAAGTTGAGGGTGCTGCGGCGGAACTTAACATCAAGCCGATTACAGCTGCGGTTCTGTCCGGCTTCATGCGCCGCTTCTCCGATGCGGTGAACATGGTTAACGCGCCCTATCTGGCCAAAGAACGCGGTCTTGAAGTACGCGAAGTGCGGCATGACCGCGAAGGCGATTACCAGACGTTGTTGCGCGTATCGGTGAAAACCGATGCAGGTGAACGGTCAGTAGCAGGCACTTTGTTTAGCCATAGCACACCGCGCTTGGTTGAGCTGTTCGGTGTAAAGGTCGAAGCTGATCTGGAGGGCAATATGCTCTATATCGTCAATCAGGACGCACCGGGTTTTATCGGCCGTCTGGGTTCGACTCTTGGCGAGGCCGGCGTCAACATCGGCACGTTCCATTTGGGACGGCAAGAGGCTGGCGGCGTTGCTGTTGTCTTGTTGTCGGTCGATACCGTCGTCCCTGCCAAAACATTGGAGGCGATCCACAACCTGCCGGGCGTAAAGCGCGCAATGGCGTTGCGGTTCTAAAAGATAAATGTCACCCAAAGCACCAAAGAGACCAAAGAGATTGCGCCCAGAGCGAAGCGCAAATTTTTGAAATGTGATTGGCGCGAGCCGATAAATTGTAAGCTAAGGTAGCGAAGTCTCGCAATACCTTTGGTCTCTTTGGTCCTTTGGGTGACATAATTTCAATAGTTCCCAAAATCCCACCACTTCCCTAAAGCGCTAACATGACCAACAGCCTTCTCCCCACCGGATTTCGTGACCGCTTGCCGCCAGAGGCTGATGCCTCGGCGCGGCTGGTGCGTGCCATTCTCGATACTGCCGCCAGTTACGGCTATGAACGCGTGCAAGCGCCTCTAGCCGAATATGAGGCGAGCCTGACGGGCAGCCTTGGCACGTCGGCGCGTGATTTGCTGCGCTTTGTTGATCCGGTTTCTGGCGAGACAATGGCAGTCCGGTCGGACATCACAGGACAAATCGGCCGGATTGCATCGACGCGGATGGGGCATCACCCGCGTCCTGTTCGGCTTTCTTATGGCGGGCCAGTCGTCAAGTTGCGCGCTACGCAATTGCGGCCTGAACGCGAAATGATGCAGGTCGGGGCTGAACTCGTTGGCCTTGATAGCGTCGCGGCAGCATCCGAAGTGCTGATGGTTGCGATTGAGGGGCTGAAATCGGCAGGCGTTAAGGACATCACTGTTGACCTGACGATGCCGGACTTGATCGATGCGCTCAAACCAAAAGGCGATCTGGCGGCGTTAAAGGCTGCATTAGACGCCAAGGATGCGGGTGCTGTGCCTGCCGCATTCGCTCCGTTGATTGCCGCTGCAGGGCCACTGCCCGATGCGCTGAACAGGATGCGCGATTTTGATAGCGCCGGTAAGCTGACGGATCGGCTGGATGCAATTGAGGCAATCGCGGCCTCTTTGCCTTCGGACGTCCGCGTAACGCTGGACCCGACCGAACGCCATGGTTTTGAATATCAAAGCTGGTTCGGCTTTTCGTTATTCTCGGCGCACGCTTCTGGCGAAATTGGGCGGGGGGGAAGCTACCGGATTGGCAAAGAACCCGCCGTCGGCTTTTCCGCCTATATCGACCCGCTTATAGATGCAGGCCTTGCGCAAGGCGAACGCCGCCGGTTGTTTTTGCCCATTGGTACATTGCCGAACAAAGCTGCGTCGTTTCGCTCCGAAGGTTGGGTCGCCGTTGCGCAATTGACCGAGGACGACAGCGCCGAGGCGCAAATCTGCACTCATGTGTTAAGCAACGGGCGGGCCGAGCCGGTTTAGGGTTGGCATTTCGTAAACTATGAAATCTCTCCTCCCCCGTTTGCCCAGAGTAGGTGCTGAGCGAAGCGAAGTGCCGTATCGAAGGGTTGGTTCGCGCACTCGGTACTTCGATACGGCACTTCGCCCTGCGGGCTCTGTACCTACTCAGCACAAACGGTCTGGAGGGCTGTGGGGTCAAATATCAGAAACCTGCCCCACAAAAACCTCTTTCAACCAAGCATCCACAACAGCCGTCGCCGGATAACCTGGATCACCCAGCTTGCGGTTAATCTCGGCGTGACCCTTCAATCCTTTGCCTTCAAAAGCATTCAGCTGAGTTTTCGTGCCCGCTTTGCGCAACGCCCTCGCCAGCGCTTCTGACTGGCGTTTGCCGTCATCACGGTCGACATGCAGGATCAGGAAAGTCGGAGCATTCGGTCCGGCCGCATGATGAAACGGCGACAACATTTTCTGCCGCTCTGATTCAGTGCCGAACGCTTGCACATACGTGTCCTTCATCATTTTCGCGCCATCGCTCATTTGCGCTGGAACATCATAGGCCGCGCCGTCGATGGGAATCACGCCAGACAGATCATCCATTTCGAGCCCTACACCGCGCAGATATTGCGGGTCGCTGCCGACCAAGGCCGATAGATGCGCACCCGCGCTGTGCCCCATCAGGACGACACGCGAAGTGTCGATGCCAAGCTTCGCCCGATTCTTAAGGAGAAAAGCGATGGCCGCCGCGACATCCGCGCCTTGCTGTTCAACTGTGGCTGCTGGAACTAATCGGTAGTTAATCAACGCCATGTGATAGCCGAGCCCGTTGTAATGCGTCACCTTGTCGCTGCCCGTGGCGTTGCGCTTATCGCCGCGTTTCCAGCCTCCACCATGGACGAAGATCAACAACGGGGCCGATCCAGAAACATTCTTGGCTTTATAGAAATCCAGTTTTTGCAAAGCATCGCTGCCATACGCATGTTCGACCGCGCCGAGCTTTAAGGTTTGCTCATCCGCTGCCGGGTTTGCTTTCCCCCGCTCACCGCCCATGCGTTGCTTTGCGCGCGCCTGAATTTCTGTGCTGCAAGTCTCCGAAAGCTCGTCGCGCTTTTCCATCAGGCAATCGCGCATCTTGCCGCGATCCATGCCGCACAGCTTTATCACTTCGCTGCGGCATTCTTTCGACAAGCGCTCGCCGCGTTGCGCAAAACCCGCTGTGGTGACAACCGCAATGGCGCTTACTCCGAGTATCCATTTCCGCATTTTCAAACCCTCTGCTCAATTTTTGGTGGACCTTGCGCATCCAAAACCATAACGCGGGTCACGGCGAATCCCTTCGCAGAAATGTTTTCTGTGCAGAAAAAGGCCAACAGGGCCGCGGGCAGAACTCCGCCCTGATCCTTAGGGAAAATTCACATGGCGAATGTAACCGTAATCGGCGCACAATGGGGTGACGAGGGCAAAGGCAAGATTGTCGATTGGCTGGCAATCAAGGCCGATGTCGTTGTCCGTTTTCAGGGCGGCCATAATGCCGGACATACTTTGGTGGTCGGCGATCAAGTCTATAAATTGAGCTTGCTCCCGTCAGGCATTGTGCGCGGCACATTGTCCGTCATTGGCAATGGTGTTGTGTTTGATCCGTGGCATTTCCGCGATGAAGTGGCGAAACTGACCGGCCAAGGCGTCGATATCAATCCGCAAATCCTGCAAGTCGCCGAAAACGCGCCGCTGATTTTGCCGTTCCACCGTGATTTGGATGCTCTGCGTGAGGACGCGGCGGGTGCTGGCAAAATTGGCACAACAGGACGCGGCATTGGCCCGGCCTATGAAGATAAGGTCGGCCGCCGCAGCATTCGAGTCTGTGACCTCGCGCATCTTGATGATCTGGAGCCACAACTTGACCGCATTTGCGCGCACCATGATGCGCTGCGCGCTGGTTTTGGCAAACCGCCGATTGACCGGCAGCGTCTGCTCGATGATCTATGGGACATCGCTGCGTTCATCTTGCCGTTTGCCAAGCCGGTATGGCTCACCCTGAACCAAGCGAAAAAGCGCGGCGACCGTGTGCTGTTTGAAGGCGCGCAGGGCGTATTGCTCGATGTCGATCACGGCACGTACCCGTTTGTGACAAGCTCGAACACGGTGGCTGGTACAGCGTCGTCTGGCTCTGGCCTTGGGCCGTCGTCGGTCGGCTTTGTGCTGGGAATTGTGAAGGCCTACACCACACGCGTTGGCGCAGGACCTTTCCCGACCGAGCTGCAGGATGAAACCGGGCAGCGCCTTGGCGAACGCGGGCATGAGTTTGGCACCGTCACCGGACGCAAGCGGCGTTGCGGCTGGTTCGATGCGGTGCTGGTGCGGCAATCCGCGGCCGTCAGCGGCATAACCGGCATTGCGCTGACGAAATTGGACGTGCTCGACGGGTTCGAAACGCTAAAAATCTGCACCGGCTATCAGATTGGCGATCAGACCTATGATTATCTGCCGCCCCACGCCGCCGACCAAGCACGCGCTGTGCCGATTTACGAGGAAATGCCCGGCTGGCAAGAAACCACCGCAGGCGCACGCAGCTGGGCCGATTTGCCAGCCCAAGCGATCAAATATGTCCGGCGAATCGAGGAATTGATCGAATGTCCCGTGGCGTTGGTTTCAACATCGCCGCAGCGGGAGGACACGATTTTGGTGAGGGACCCGTTTGCGGATTGAGCGGCCTCGGTTCGCGCTGGCGCTTCTGTTGCTCATATTGGCAGGATGCGCCAACGTAGCTGAAGAGCCTGATGTTCCCGTCGTCAAAGCTGATAAGATCGTGGTCGACAAAAGCGATCGGACGCTGATCCTATATAAAGATGGCACGGAAGTGCATCGCTACACCGAGATCCGTTTTGGCGATGCGCCGGTCGGGCATAAACAATTCGAAGGTGACGAGAAAACGCCCGAGGGTGATTACAGCATCAATGGCCGAAACCCGAAAAGCACCTATCATTTGTCGCTGCGTGTTTCTTATCCCAACGCCGCGGATCAGGCCTTTGCCAAATCCAAGGGCTACTCGCCCGGCGGGGACATTTTTATTCATGGCCAACCAAATATCTGGTTTGGCCCAACGCTAACCGGCGATTGGACCGATGGCTGTATTGCGCTGTCCAATGCGGAAATCCGATTGCTTTGGAAACAGGTGGGCGACGGGACGGCGATAACGATCCAGGCTTGATTTAATCATGCGATTAAACCATGCGTGCGCTGTAGGGGGCGGACATGCAGCTAGCAGATATCGGGTTTAGTGAAGCGCAGGGCGACCTTTTGGAGGTTGCGACCGGATTTTGCCGGGATCGTTCGCCGATGGCCAAAGTGCGGGCACTGATGACCAGTGATAGCGGATTTGACGCGGCGTGTTGGCGCGAAATGGCCGATTTGGGCTGGATGGCGATTGCGGTGCCAGAGGAATATGGCGGCGTCGGCTTGAACCTTGCGGAGATCGTGCCAGTGGTGGAGCAGATGGGGCGGAACATGCTGGCGTCGCCTTTTGTGCAGTCCGCGTTGGCGGTGCAGGTTTTGATATCGGATGCGAACGATGCGCAACAGGCGGAGTTGCTGCCAAAGTTTGCCGCTGGGGCGATTGCGACATTGGCATTGGCCGAGGCGCATGGTGATTGGGAAATGGGTCACATTGAGGCTCGCGCTGCGTTTCATGGCGACCGCCTGACCCTATCGGGGCAAAAACATTTTGTCCTGTGGGCAGATAGTGCCGATTTGATCGTCGTGTCGGTGCGGTATGACGGTGAGGCGGCTTGGCTGCTGTTAAACCGCAATGACATCCCGGCGATCGCGCTGCGTCGGGAAACGATCATCGACGACACTAAACGCAGCTTTGCGTTATCGCTCGACGGGATATCGGTTCCGGCGACAGCGCTGATTAAAAACGCCAATTTACAGGCTTTGGCCGATGCCGCGTTGCTGCTGCAAAGCGCTGAGATGGTCGGCGGCACACAGGCGGTGATCGATTATACGCTTGGCTATTTGCAAACGCGCAAACAGTTCGGCAAATTGATCGGCGAGTATCAAGCGCTAAAACATCCGATGGTCGATGCTTTTGTGGCCTATGAAAAGGCGCG
This sequence comes from Sphingomonadales bacterium, assembly GCA_031416255.1. Taxonomy (GTDB): domain Bacteria; phylum Pseudomonadota; class Alphaproteobacteria; order Sphingomonadales; family Sphingomonadaceae; genus Sphingorhabdus_B. Next base: position 6,119 of record JANOTI010000021.1, read on the forward strand.
CTCGCACCTCTACAGCGCCGCGCACAGCCAAACTGAGCAGAGCAGAGGGCGCATCGCCACGCATATGGCCAAAGCATCGGCGGACAAAGCCTATGCCTACGCTGCGGACCGCGCGATCCAGTTTCACGGCGGCTTTGGCTTCACCCATGATTGTGACGCGGGACTGCACCGAAGAGCCGCAATCTTCCACGCGTCGCAATATGGCGATGCGGCCTATCACCGCAGTAAGCTGGCGGATTTGCTTCTTACTTGACCTTTTCGCAGGGCAAGGTTAGGGGCTACCGCTTTCCGGGGACATGATTCCCGCACATCATATTTTATAGGATTTTTGACATGGCGCGTATTTGCGAACTGACCGGCAAAGGTCGCATGGTTGGTCACAATGTGAG